>CAZLGM010000031.1:0-19584 GCA_964558875.1 uncultured Desulfocapsaceae bacterium | reverse complement strand
AAATGAGCGACATTAAAAAGATGTACAGTACAATTCTCGGTGATCGTTTTCCCATGGAGATGACCATTTCTTTTGATGATCAGACTCTTGTTTATCGGAAAAGAACATGGAAAATTACCATGGAAGACGACACTGTCGATGAGCGGGGTGTTCGCTACGGCGAGAATCCCGACCAGGAAGCGGCCCTTTACGAATTGGTTAACGGCAATCTGGCCCTTGGTGATTGTTCCTTTATTGAACCAGGGAACGGCCTGGTATCCGCCATCACCGCTGAAGATATGCTGCAGGTCGGAAAACACCCGGGCAAAATCAACCTCACCGATGTGGACAACGGTCTGAACATCATCAAATACATGGTCGATAAACCGGCCGCCGTTATTCTCAAACATAATAATCCATGCGGAGCCGCCATTGGCAACAGTCTCACCGATGCCTACAACAAAGCCAACAGGGCCGACCGCATTGCGGCTTTTGGCGGAGCGGTCATCACCAGTCGTGCCATCGATAATGAGACCGCCAAACTGATGGCTGATAATTACCTCGAAGTCGTTTGCGCTCCCGACTTTGAGGATGGAAGCCTTGAGATACTCGCTTCCAGGAAAAACCTGCGGGTAATCCGCATGTCTGCTATCGACCGGTTGGCTGACTTTGAGAAATACAGATTTGTTGATTTCAAAAGCCTTATAGACGGTGGTATCATCGTCCAGCAGTCTGCCGTTAATTCCATTCGCTCAATTAACGACTTACAACCGGCAACCGCCACCTGGAAAGGTGAAGAGTTCAGCTGCGACCGTGAGCCGACCCAACGGGAGATTGATAATATGATATTCGGCTGGGCGGTGGAACACGGCGTCACATCCAACTCCGTACTGTATATTAAAGACGGCTGCACCGTCGGTATCGGCACAGGCGAGCAGGACAGAGTCGGCGTTGCTGAGATCGCTGTACATAAAGCCTATATCAAGTATGCCGACATCCTCTGTTTTGATAAGTATGGCATCCCATACGCCGACATGGCACTGGAAATTGCCAAAGGAAAACGAGATCAATCTGACAAAGTGGAAATTGATGCCCAGGTCGTTCAAGATCGTGCAGGTTTGCCCGGATCTGTCATGATATCCGATGCCTTCTTCCCATTCAGGGACGGCGCCGATGTCGGCATCAATCAGGGCGTGTCTGCCATCCTACAGGCAGGCGGCTCCATGCGTGACTTTGAGACCATCCAGGCCTGCAATGAGGCTGATCCCAAAGTGGCCATGATGTTCACCGGCCAGCGGTCATTTAAACATTAATTGTTCGCTGCTTAGGACCTGGAGATGCCCACTTTCCAGGTCCTAAGTTATTTTGCATTGAAATAAACTGTAGAAATGCTCTCGCTCTCTTCAATAGTTGTTAGAAAAGATGAGTTGCTGGAAAGCTCCGTTGATAATGAAATTATCCTGCTTTCCATTCAAAACAGCCAATCATACGGACTGAACCCTACAGCCAGCCGCATATGGGAACTCCTCAATAAACCAATATCAATCGGCGAAATCACTCAACTGATTGCAGAAGAGTTCGGTGTGGCTGAAAGCGATTGTGAAAAAGACGTTCTTTCTTTTATTACCAATCTCGATAGTGAAAAATTAATTGATATCAAAACCTGATCAAAGACTCTTACTCAGATACCGGAATAACAATACCCATCATTCAACCGATTTTTATCGCTTCTACTTATATATCAGTATTGCAAACACCTTCTGCTGTCACTCACAGATTCTTTTTTTCACATTATACCTACACGACAAAAACCTTTTATCAAAAAGCGTTGGTGTTTGTTTGAATAACCAACTGCAACTCGACTCAAACTCGGCCAACGGACGAAAAACTCCTACTCGTTTTTTCGATGACCACAAATCATAACAAAAGACGATTTCACTATTTGGCCTTCGGCCTCCATATTCTATCCGAGATAGAATTGCCGGAGCTTCTGGTGAGTATCGATGAACTCAGTTTCGATGTGGAAATAGCTGTTTGCCCTGCCCGGCAATACCATAAACAAACCAAAAAAAACAACCTGGGCTGGGATATAACACCTGAGGGTTTTGTGCTTTCCGTTGATAAAATTGGTTGTTTTACAGTCAGAAATGGGAATAGGATAATCGTCGAGCTCCAACAAGACGTGGATCTCGAAATCGTAAGAACGTATCTTCTCGGTACCTGTTTTGGTGTTCTTTTCCACCAAAGAGGTCTACTGCCGCTTCATAGCAGTAGTGTTGTCGTAGAAGGAAGAGCAGTTCTTTTTTCAGGACCTGTAGGGGCAGGTAAATCTACCCTTGCCGGAGCTTATTACAATGCGGGACATAAGGTTTTAGCCGATGATGTCAGCGTACTCTCCATATCCCAAAAAGAAGGCCCACTTGTTTATCCCGCCTATCCGCAATTAAAAATCAGTAAAACAAGCGCTGAGATTCTACGCATTGACACAGTACAGCTTTGTCGTATCTCCTCCAGCGATAATCGCTTTCGGCTGCCTGTCCATAGCCGATATCAGACCAGCCCTTTACCTGTAGCCGCTATTTTCATCTTGGAGAAGCATAAAAAGAATTCGTATTCATATGAGACAGTTACCGGCTACGATAAATTTACCCAGCTGATGATGAATACCTATCGTTACTTTGTGGTTAAAAATTTAGGATGTTTCACATCTCACTTTAACAATTGTTCTGCTTTATTAAACAAAATCCCGCTTATTCAGATCTTGCAACCTCAAAACACAACTGAACCGGAAGAAACACTCCGTTTCCTCCAAGACAATTCCCACTTTCTCTCTGGAGCGTTTCGCCCAACAACTTAGATTAAAATCTCAAGAGATACCCCTTCGGCCCGATTCCTCTTTCTCACTTTCCGTCTCAGCAATCACCATTTAATAATCGCCAAACCTGTATCCCATCCCTGTCGGACCAAATCCCTGGTAAGGGTTTCATCGTTGACGGTGGTGAGATAAGTGTTTATATTTTATAGAAGTTAATATCGATACATGCAGCAATCTGCTTCGCTGACTTTTTCTTTTCCTCATAGAGTTGAGAAAACACCAACAATGGATCTGATGTCAAAACCCATACAGAATCCTTCAGTTCACGAACGTCAAATCGTTGAAGGGGAGATGATTTTGATGAATGGCGACACTGCGGTCTCATTAGCGTTAACGAACGAGACCGCGCTCATTGCCTGGAAGCTGGTGGACGGAAAAAGGAGTATCAAAGATATCATCAAGGCAGTTGAAGCCCATTTCCAATATATTCCCGACACCGTTACAGGCGATGTTATTAATCTACTTGAACTGCTAAGTGAAGATGGTTTTATTGGCTTTGAACTTAAAACAGGACCAGAACTTGCGTAATTTTTATCCTACCAGTATTAACAAAGAGTAACTTAACTATGAGCACAAAAACGGCATATCAGACCAACCCGGTCGTCTCATGTGGAAACGAAGAAGATGGTGCCATACTCTTCAATCCGGATACCAATATCAGTTCAATAATCAACCTGACCGGTGTTGAACTCTGGACATTCCTTGAGAAACCCCATACCATCAATGAGATTGCTGATCATATAGTCCAGACATACCAAAATGTTACTGTTGAACAGGCCACTGAAGATGCTGAATCGTTCATCGAAGCTTTGGGCCCTGACTTTCTCCTCAAACAGCTCATATGAAATCTGAACAATATCCACCAATTGCAGACCCGGTTGTACCACCGGTGAATTTACCCCTACGGCCTAAGACGATGGATCTTTCGCTTACAGGGCGATGCAATTTAGGATGCAGGTACTGTTTTTATAACGATGAGATGGTTGCCCTGGATGATCTTTCTACTGACCGCTGGCTCTCATTTTTTCATGAGCTTGGTGAACTTGCCGTGCAGAGTGTCGCACTCAGTGGCGGAGAGATTTTTACCCGTCCGGATCTTTTTGAACTCTTAGACGGACTAATTGCCAACAGGATGCGGTATTCTATTTTGACAAATGGCACCCTGATTACCGATAAAACGGTTACAGCTTTTGACACAGGCAAGCGTCGTCTGCGCCTGGACTCTATCCAGGTCTCTATTGACGGTTCAACAGCCTATATACACAACAAGAGTCGACCACCGGAAAGCTTTCACAAAGCTGTTCGAGGTTTAAGGTTACTTGTAGAAGCCGGCTTTCCTGCTACTGTCCGGGTAACAATCAATCACCACAATGTGGATGACCTGGAAAGCATCGCTGCTTTTCTGCTGGACGATATAGGGTTGGCAGGATTCAGCACCAATGAGGTGGATTTTATGGGAACCGCCCGCTGTGGCGGCCAAAATATTGCTCTGACGAAAACAGAACGTAAACGGGCCAGCAATATCTTAATTTCACTAAATGAGAAGTATGGCAACCGCATAACCGCCAGCGCCGGGCCACTTGCCATTGAAAACCAGTTTAAAGAAATAGAAACAGCTTTATCCAATGGACAGACAAGCTTGACCGGCCGAGGCACTTTAAGCTGTTGTGGTGGGGTTTTCAACAAAATGGCAATTCTCCACGACGGCACCATAGTGCCCTGCAATATGCTGCCCACATTGACAATGGGGACGATAGGCAAAACCTCTCTACAAGAGGCCTGGCTGCACCACCCATCAATCAATGCCGTTCGTCAACGACAGACAATACCTATTAATATGTTACCTACTTGTACGGATTGTGATTATTCAGGCTTCTGTACAGGAGGCTGCCCTGCTACCGCAATGGCCAAAACCGGCAAACTTCATGGAATCGACCCTGCTACCTGTTACCGTGAGTACTGTCAAGGAGAAACTTTATGAGTGTTTGTGACCACACCGAGGTTCGCCAAAAAAGCTCAAGGAATCTAGATCTGCCGGCGGGCGTTCCTCAACTGAACACTTTTTACCTTTATCTCTCCAATAGCTGCAATCTTGCCTGTCGGCATTGCTGGATAACGCCTCACTTTATTGACGGTCAGCCTGACCCGGGCGACATAATTGATTTTGGCCATCTACAGGATGCCATTGAAGAAGCAAAACCTCTAGGCCTTGGAAGAGTCAAATTGACGGGTGGCGAGCCCCTGCTTCACCCAGAATTCCAGGAAATTGTACGCCATATTACAGACAAAGATCTTTCATTATTCATGGAGACCAACGGCACTCTCATCACCCGTGAACTTGCCCATTTTTTGAAAAATGAATCCAGCATGCAACACATATGCATCTCCATTGACGGCAAAGACAGCACCAGCCACGATAGTTTTCGTGGTGTGGAAGGAGCTTTTCAGGGAGCAACACAAGGCCTTGACCATTTGGTTGCTGCCGGTTACGATAATGTACAGGTAATAATGTCTGTACATCAATTAAATCGAGAAGAGATTGAAGCTGTTGTACGATTAGCCGTCTCTCTTGGCGCAGCCTCCGTCAAATTCAATCCGGTATTGAAAAGCGGTCGCGGTGCGAAAATGGGGGGATATTCTAAGACTTTGGATTTTCACGAAAGAATGGCCCTGAGTCGGTATATTTATGAAGACCTGACAGACAAGTTACTAAGCGATGGCATAACAATTGACCTGATGCTTTATAATCCACCGGCATTGTCCTCTATCAAGGAGATATTTTACAACAAGGGAAATACTGGGGCTTGTGGCGTTCTGAACATACTTGGCATCCTGGGTAGTGGTGAAATCGCCCTATGTGGAATTGGCCGCCACATACCTGAGTTGACCTATGGTCAGCTGGGTAAACACTCCATCCGTGATATCTGGCTGGACCATCCAACCATTTTACAATTAAGAAAGGATTTGCTAGATGTGAACAATTATCCGGGAATTTGCAGAGAATGCAAACTTGCCAAGCTCTGTCGAACAGGCTGTGTGGCTAATAATTATTTAGCCAGCAAAAAGCTGGTCTCTACAGATGTGCTTTGTGAAAAAGCTCACCAACAGGATCTCTTCCCGGAAACAAGAAGAGCCTGACAACGGAAATGAACAGATCGATGACTCATCCAATAATAAAAAATCTTCACAGAAGGAGATAACCAATGGCGGACGATAAAAAGATACTTAAAAAGAAAGGTGAGCGTCCCATATACACTCCCCCTAAAATAATACGCCTGGATGATTTACATATTGGTATTGCTGCAGGATGTGCCCCTAACGGAGGTTCTCCTGTTGCAGGTGTCTGTGAAACCTTTGGTTCTGGAGCAGCAGTCAGCTGTAATGTAGGAGCTGGCAACTAATAATAGCAGACCCTCCAAGAGGGAAACTTCCAGCAATGCTGTTTCACGATAAAAAGACCAGCAAACAGCGGATAAATCTTCAGTTTAACAGACACAAGTGGCTTATTCGAGCTGGCAATGACGGTGCGTCCGGTATTGTTACACATCTGGCAAAAATCATATCAGCATTACCTGCCGCTTCACCTTATTCTGCCCAGTTATTATCAAATTCGGAACAGCGCCAATTACTGATATTTACAGATCCAGAATTGAGTGTACCTGCAGTTACAACCTATCAATCGATTCCGGAACTTTGCATCTCAAGGCCCCCTGTCAGCAATGATATACTCACCTTCGCTATGTCCCAGGCCGCATTAACGCTTGCCAGGGTTGAACTTTCTACTGGAGCACTGCTTATCCATGGAGCTTTAGCCGAAGTTCCTGAACGTTCTGGCGGGGGCGGTATCCTGCTTGCCGGTCCCTGTACTGTCGGCAAGACAACCGCCAGCAACCGCCTGCCCCCCCCATGGCACTCTCTGAGTGATGACGCCTCCCTGATTCTACCTGACAATAACGGACAGTATTATGTTCACCCATGGCCGACCTGGAGCCGATTTTACAATGCAAAAGGCGATTTTTCTAAAGATGACACTTGGGATGTTCAGCGTGGTCTACCTCTTCGAGCCATTTTCTTTTTAACGCAATCCTCAGAGGACCGAATCACCTTCCTCCCAACCACCTTTGCTTCCACATGTATTTTTGAAGCTGTACGTCATGTTTCACGTATAATGAGTTGGAATCTTTCGACAGAACAAGTGCACCTTCTCCATAAAAGGATTTTTGATAATGTCGAATCACTCATTCGCGTCATACCAACATACAAACTCCACATCAGCCTTAACGGCACATTCTGGAAGAACATTGAAGAGATCCTTGCTTCTCAGGGCACTGTCCGACAAACTGTCCCTTTCACAACGGCTACAAAAGAGGAAAAAAGTGTTTTGCACGATAAAGAACTTGAGAATGGCACATTTGTTATCGGACTGACAGGCACCAGCATGCAGCCCACCTTGCGACCTTCAGACCTACTGAAAATCGAGCCTTACCAGGAGCACCTAATAAAACGGGGAGATATAATCTATTTTCAACCACCGTCAGCTGGTCCGAAAACAGTTCATCGCATTGTGAAAATTACTCGAAACAACATAATAACGCGGGGCGACAACAACAGAACCAACGACTCACACCCCATAAAGAAGGAGGCCGTTATCGGTAGAGTAACCAGAGGATGGCGACATGGTAATTCCTACGATATTTACGGTGGCCACAAAGGAATATGGATTGGTTATTACTGCCGGTTTCGTCACTGGATGTATCACTCACTTGCACCTTTTTTCAGAAAATCATATATAAAGCTCTCCACCTCCACACTACTCAAGAACCTCATCCCAACATCTCTTCATCCACAAGCTTTTGAGTTTAAACAACGGCTTTTTCCATCCAGATTGAAATTGATGGTAAAAGGCAGGGTAATAGGCCAATACAATTACAAACTAAAACTGTGGCAAATCAAAGCCCCCTGGCAACTGATCGTTGACGAGACACTATTGCCAAAAGTCAAATAGGTCCGACAACCCGGCAAATCCCACCACAAGAGGTAATACATCATCATCTCTTTCTCTTTTTCGCTGCACGAGACTGACAACAGGATTGCCTGGCGGTAATAATAAGTATATAAATTAATCTACACACTTATACATAAGGCGTTTTCAATTTTCCGGAAAACCGTATTTGTTTTCCGGAAAACCACACATCCACCTTGTTTTTTTTAGTATTGGCGCAATATTTTTTGGAATATTAACGTATTACGAAACTGCCGTCCTTGGCATACTTGTTGCAAACAAATCAGTAAGGATAAATACCTGTAGAGAGTATTAAACGAATTACCTGATTAGATGTATCTTAAGGAGGAGATGTGATGAAGGCTAAAATTCAAGTTTTTACCGTATTAACAGTAGCCCTGTTTTTTGCTACAGGGGCAATGGCAGCAAATTTCTCAATAGATGACACATACGACCAGAATGGTATCTACTGGGGCGGTCACGCTTACCAGGGAGTAAGCTACTCCGGAGGCGCTGACCTGGTTGGTCCTCCAGAGCATTATGAAATAAGCCAGGTTGATGTCAATATCTCAAGGTACTCATTACAAATTGATATCCATTCGGTCTTTATGAATTATTTATCCGAAACCCCGGACACCCCTGTCGAGTTTGGAGATGTCTTTTTAAGTAATGATGGCTGGCATCCTGACACTGCCGGGGTAAATCACGAATTCGACACTCCGCTGAACGGTGAAGACTGGGAGTATGTTCTGGTCTTTGACGATCATAGACCAACCACAACTACTGGTTCCTTCAACCTCTACGAAGTTGATGAAAGCAATATCATTTACCCTGAAGATCTTCTCGACCCATCAATTGGTTTTCGTTGGGGCCAGGAGGTACAGTATGATGCAACCGGTCAGCGACGCTTAAATACCCGGAGTTGGCAACAAGGTTCCTGGGAATGGTTCAACTGGGATACTCCGGATGCCGGTGATGACTATTTACGACTTACCATGTATTATTACTGGGAATGGATCGGCATGACGGAAGATATGGGTATCCATGTGACAATGACCTGCGCCAACGATGTAGTCGAAGGTGGCGATGAGATTCCCGAACCTGCAACCATGATGCTCTTCGGTGTCGGGCTTGCCGGATTGGCAGGAAGCTCTATCAGAAGAAGACGAAAGAAGTAAGTCCTCCTTTTAACTCACATCTCTCTGCATAAAAAAAGAGTGCTGGGAATACTCCCAGCACTCTTTTTTATTTGTCTTTGCATCTCTAACTCTAAACTAACCCTTATTCACGCGACACATTTATTCTCCATTGTTCTGAGGAAGCTTGTTCTGAAACAACAGGCAAGGGAGGATACTGAGTACTGCATGGAGCTACTTCTTTTCTCCGTCTATAAATCCGGCCTGGAAGCTCTCAAAAAAGGCAGGGAGATGAAATGTCACTGCCAAGATCTGCCTTCTTCCCGCATACTCCTATAAAACAGGCAAACTGTCATACGTATAACCCGGCGGTTTACTCAGCGAAGCAGCTTTGTCAGTTCAACCAATTGTATTTTGGAGGTCAATTGCGCCATACAACTGGAAAGAGCTTGCAGGGTTTCTTTGTTTGGATGACCGATACCGATGGCAAATCCTTGTTTCTCAGCAACAGTTACCAACCTATCAAGTTGTCCGCACACTTTCGCTACCTCCAGGAAATTATCGAGGAAAACATGCCTTCTGGCCGACTTGACACCCATTTCCTTTGCCAGGAGATTGCCGACGCTTTTTGATGAGGTAAATGAATCGACATAGAAGAGTTCTTTTTCCTTAATCAGTGCAAGCAGATTTGCCATCGCCTCACGATTTTCCGTATACAGTGAGCCCATATGATTATTAACACCGATGGCATGAGGGACATTTTCCAGACTTTTTTCAAACCGTTCTCTGACTTTTGACGGTTCTTCACCCAGATACAGCGCTCCCGGCCCGGGATTCCACTCTTTGCCTCTTGGCTGTAGAGGCAGATGAAGAAGTATAGTTCGACCAGCCTTATAGGCCATGTCCTCCAACAGTCGGGTAAATGGGGCAAAGGGGAGAAACGAAAAAGACAAATCCATATCCAGTGCCAGAAACTTCTGCCCCAGTTCTCTATCGTGGCCCATATCATCAATGATGATGGCAACCAGTGGCCGGCCTTGTTGTGCTTTTGCCTCCTTTTTAACGATCTCTGTTATAATTGGAGAAACTGGGGAAAACGGCTCTTCAAAAATGATAGAGTACTGCTTCTGTTGTTTATGTTGTTTAACTTCGGCTGCCAATACCGTTCGAAAAAAAATGACGTAGCCAGCCACCAGGAGAGTAAAAATACAGAAGCAGACCACTGCAAGGGTTGTCAGCCAACTTTTAAATCTCTCGGGCAACAATCTATTCGAGTGCTTTGTTTTCCGTCTCTTCTGTTTTCCTGCCATTTCCGATCCTTTCAAGCATGTGGTTTCAAGCCGTTTTCCCTCTCTCCAATTCCTTTGAAGGATTGGCAAACCCATACTTTTATTTTATTTATCCTGAACACCAATGATTCTCAACCTTGACAATCTAAGAGGTGTTGTCGGTTTGGCTGACGTATTTCAAAAATCACGGATTTGGTGCAAGCTCTCTCTTCAATCCAAGGACTACTTCTACATAGTAGTAGACTGACTATCTATAAAGGAATGATCATTGACCGGAGACTAGACTGATAAATCGACAACACCTCGTATTAGACAGAACATTATAGGCAATCAAATTTCTTGTTATAAGTAAGCTATAGAATTGTTATTTTTCCCTGGTCAAGACATAGTGGGCCAATTCTTCCAGGATAGAAAAAGCTTGGCTGTCGCAATGTGACTTGTATGGGGCAAGATGGCCCAAGGCCTGATCAATCAGTTTCTGGGCCTTATTTCTGCTGTCGACAAACCCGTTCTGGCAGGCAATCAACTTATAAATATCGGCAAACGCATTTTTCCGTTTTTCCTGGGAGGCCAATATCTCCATAAAGCGTTTTTTTTCATCGCCGGGCACCCTGTTCAAGGCATAGATCAAGGGAAGTGTGATCTTCCCTTCAGCCAGGTCGTTACCAACTGATTTACCGGTCTTTTTTTGATCTCCCTGATAGTCAAGCAGGTCGTCAATTATCTGAAATGCACAACCAAGGTTAATCCCGTATTGTCTGAAAGCATCCCTGTCAGTTTTAGTGCCACCACCATAACAACAACCAATTTCAGTGGCTGCACCAATCAGCAGGGCAGTCTTACCGATAATACCCTCAAAATACTGGTCAACCGATTGATTGCAATTATTGGCGTTTCTCAACTGGACAAATTCTCCATCGACCATTCCCCGAGTTGCTTCGCAAAAGATATCAAGAAGTTCACCACTTCCATATCTTGCCATCAATTCCATAGACCTGGAATGGAGAAAGTCACCTGCAAGGATGGCCGGGATCATCCCATACTTTCGATGTACCGTCGGTTTGCCACGTCTGTAGTCTCCATTATCGATCACATCATCATGGAGCAGGGTAGCTACATGCAGATACTCAAAGGCAATGGCCAGATTATAAATACTCTGCCCTTCATGTTCACCAAACAGACGAGCGGATAAAATCGCCAACATCGGCCTGATCTTTTTGCCTCCACTGAAAAGACTGTACTCAAGAACCTCGTTTAAAAGATCATCGGTATCATGAGTAACCTTCACCAGGTCAGCCCGCATGACTGAATCAATCCTCTGTGATTCCGGAATAATCAGCTCAAATAGTTTCATGCTCGTCTCAGTTTTTCAGGTAGCGTTTTCTCTTCTTGTTTTTAACACAGTCTAAAAAATAATCCAAAAACTCCCTGACTCAAATAAACGTCTTCCATTTCGTTTTACAAACCAGCTCATTGTTGTTTTTCATCATTTCCATTATAAAAAAAATTAACAACCGGATTCAAATCCCTGACAATTGGAGAATCCGGCATGCTTCCCAAGAATATTTTCCCATATCCTTTTGAAAAGAGCCGGACATCGAGTATGGCCAGTACCCCACGGTCAGTGGTTGTCCTCATAAGTCTGCCAACCCCCTGACGTAGTGAGAGCACTGCTCTTGGCACCTGAAAATCGAAGAACGGCCGGCCACCTGAATCATCGATCTCCTCAATCCGGGCACGAATTACCGGATCACTGGGAACCTCGAACGGCAACTTATCAATAATCACACAACTAAGTGATTCGCCAGCGACGTCAACACCTTCCCAAAAACTGGCAACGGCCAACAGGACCGATTCACTGGAACCGGCAAATTGCTCCAGCAAACTGTGACGCGAAGCCTCTCCCTGAACAAGAACCGGATAAGGAACCCGATCTGGGAGATACTCTGCCACTGCCGCCATACCTTTAAACGAGGTGAACAGGACCAGCGCCCTGCCCTTTGAAGCCAGAACAAGATCACAGATTCTTTCCTTGACCTCCTCGCTGTACAGACTCTCACCTGGTTCCGGAAAACTGTTTTCCGGAATATAGAGTAATGTTCTGTCCTGATAATCAAACGGTGAGCGAAACCGCATGGCTGTGATTTCTTCATCAAGGCCTAACCGTTCCCAAATATAGGAGAAGCTGCCTGCCGTCGTCAAGGTCGCCGATGTAAAGACGATAGCGCCAATATTTGCGTAGAGGAGCTCCCGCAATTCGGCAGCCACCTGAATGGGTGTGGCGGAAATGACCACCGAGCGTTTCCTTTTCTCATACCAGTGCACATACCGAATCTGCACTGTCTCCTCCCCATGGTTTCTGGCTGGCCCAAGAGCCACTTCCAACAGGGAGTCACGCAGGCTGAGACATCGTTCTTCCAGGTTGCGCCAGCCCTCACCTAAATGGTTCATCTCACCCAGCTTGTCACCATAGCTGCGTAACCCTTCGGCAACCGTTTCCACCTCGTCCGGCCAGTTATCCATCCGCCTGACCAAGTTGTCTAAAGGGTATCGCCCCATCTGTTGGGGAAAGTGGGACATAAAGCGGTCCAATCTACTTTTCAAACCACGACCGGCACCAATAATCGGATCAAAATCACCTGGCTCAAGCTCCAGTTCCCCTAAACGTTCAACATCGGCCAGTAAATCGATGAACTGGTATTCGCTGAAGCTTTTTCCGAAGAACATGGTGGCGACTTTTTCCAGATGATGAGCTTCATCAAAGATAGCTACTTCATAGCGGGGAAGAATTTCTCCAAAACCTGTTTTTTTGATAGCCAGATCGGAAAAGAAAAGATGATGATTTACAATTATCAGCTTCGCCGAACCGGCCTGTCTGCGTACCCTGTTGACGAAACAGAGAGAGCCATCAGGACATTCGCTGCCAAGACACTGACTGGAGGTCGCCGAGATGTTAGGCCACAAAGGCGAGCGTTCCTCCAACCAGTCAAGCTCGGAACGATCACCGGTCATGGTCTCATCGAGCCAGTCAGTTATTTTCTGTAAACGCGGGTCCTCAACAAGACTCAACTGCGTGGAGCTTCTGTACTGGTTCCACCGATAAAGACAGAGGTAGTTTTGACGTCCCTTAACGCAGACCGCACCGATATCCGTCCCAAATACACTCTCGATAACAGGGATCTCTTTTAACAGAATCTGGTCTTGCAGATTGATGGTTGCGGTCGATACTACAGCTCTTCGGCCAGCAAGAATAACCGGGATAAGGTAGGCAAGGGTCTTTCCTATCCCCGTTTCGGCCTCTACCATGAGGATATGTTCCTGACCTTGAAGAATTCCAGTTCCCGATGTCTTGGCAAGAAGCTCATCCACCGCCTGGGCCATTTTCAACTGGCCCTCACGAAACTCGAATCCGGGCAGACTTTTGTCCAGCAATCCACCTTCAGAAAAAATCTCTTTCATTAAGCCCCTTGTCTACATCATCATATGTAATGGAGATTACGAGTTATGCCCTGCAAATAACCAGTAATTTTCCGGGTGATCTTACGGTGATGATTCAAAAGCACATTTATACGGCTTTTTAATCACCATTTCAAGCTGCTCTGAATGAATACTTTTGTCTTCTTCAAAGAAGAGCCGTCATGTTGATGAAACTGTCAACATGGCAATCAATCATCTACCGATAATAAAGTTGTCAATTCGATTGATTGCTGAATATAGAGACAAAAGCCACGCATACTCTACAATATCAGGATTAAGAACCGCTCAATCCTCTTTTATTCCCGGCAGACAGAGATGAGAGCGGAGGCCAGCGACAGAATTGCGGCTCCCAGAAAACTTAGACGCAGGGAACGAAGAAAAGCAGGAACATGGGTGGGGTCGAATCCATTCAGATACATCCCTTTTGTGAAATGAAAAAAGAGAGCTGTAAACACCATTGAGGCCAATGCAACACCAAACAGCATTCCCAGATTTCTTGATGTTGCCAGAAATCCTGAAGTGACGCCGGTGTGCTGTTCCTCAACCCTGGACAATACTGATGCGGAATTAGGTGAAAGGAAAATCGATTGTCCCATGCCAAGAAAGGCCAAGCCCAACATAACTTCAGAGGTTTTAGAATCGGCTTTTAAAAACGCCAACAATCCTACACTGAACGCGCAGATAAATAGGCCCATGGTCGTCAGCTTTTTAGCTCCCAGCGAATCGAACAACCTGCCTGCCAGTGGTGAGACAATGGATAAAGAGATTGGCAGTGCCATCATGACTGCTCCGATTTTCATCGGTGTCAGTTCCAGAACAAAAGCCAGGTAGAAGGGAATCAAGACAATCACTATGAACAGCACAGCAAAAGAAAGCGATGATGTCATCATGCCGATAACAAAAAATCGTTTTCGTAGTAGTTCCTTTGGTATAAGAGGTCTGGTAGCTTTCCGTTCATGCAGACTAAAGAGAAGAAACAGAAGAACAACTAATGGAATTTGCCACCCGGTTACAGGGTTGTCCATAGTTTTACTGCCGGTACTGATCAGAGCCAAGGCCGAGACGAACAATGCCCAATAGATAAAAGACAGCCAGCCGAATGGCGATTGGGCAGTTGATTTTGGTTCTTTTGCGATCTTTGGAAAAATAAAAAACCTGGCCAATATAAACATGAACAGGCCGAGTGGAATAGTCACAAAAAAGACAAATCGCCAGGAAAAATAGTTAAGAAGAAATCCGGAGACAGCCGGACCACTCATCAAACCGGCAGAAGTGGCAACACCGATAAGCCCCATAACCCTTCCCAGATGACCGACCGGGGCGATATGCGCAACAATGGCCGGACCCGCCGCCATCATCATTGCCGCTCCCGTTGCCTGAATGAAACGAAACAACACAACACCAACGAGTGTTGGAGAATAACCGCAACCTGCAGAACCGGACACAAAGAGTAACATTCCATAGATGTATACCGCTGTTTTACCGAACCGATCCGACACGTGTCCCCAAAGCGGTAAAGAAATGGTGATTGTCAGCAGATAACTCAACACAACCCATTGACACTCGGCAAAAGTGCAGGAAAAATCGCGCATGATTGTCGGTAATGCCACGTTGATCATGCTCGAATCCATAGTGGCCATAAAAACTCCCGTGGCCACAACCAGAAAGGAACAGACTCGTTGAGTGGAACTTGGATTACTGGTGCTCACCATAAACAGGCGACCAATAGATATGATGGGAGGAAATGATGGGAGGAGAGATAACAACCCCTTTCATAACCCACACAAAAAAAGGCGGGTTCGAAAGCTTCGAACCCGCCTCACAAGATTTAAGATCAATCTTTAACTGAATACTTCTTAGTACTTAACCTCAAGCTTCATGTACGCACCGATAGCGGTATCGTCATAGCCGTTCAGGCCGCCTTCGTCGGATGGAATAACTGCACCAGCTGCGAAGGTCAGAGCAGCGCCGTCGGAGATTGTGTAAACACCACCACCTGAAATCTCAATCAGGTTGGCGTAGTTGTCAAGAGCAGCGTAGGTCAGGTAAGCGTTAAGCGCCAGGTTGGCAGCAGGGCTGAAACCGAGAGCCAGTACACCAAAATAGGCGTCGCCGCCTGGGTTACCGATCTGTTGTGCAAAAGCAATCGGAGAGTTGTTACCGTTACCGATCATGTGGGTACCGAAGTCGTTATCAGCCATGAATCCGTCCATGGTCGCACCGGCGATAACAGCAGCACTTACAGCGCCAAACTGGGTGCCGGCCTGGACATAACCACCCATCTGGGTGTCATTTGCATTCTCGAAATCCTTGAAAGAAACCTCAGCTGCCAGAGATACAGGACCAGCTTTTCCAGTTACGTTCAAAGAACCAACGATGGAGTTATTTGACGCAGGGGTCTCATCTTGTCCGTATACGGCGATAGCTTTGGCTTTCCAGTCACCGAACTTCTGGGCAACAACAATACCGTAGCCGTTCATATCGTTGTCAGAGGTCCAGTCGTTGCTCTGATATCCGGTGATGGTTGTTGTTGCGGACGCGGTTCCCATAACACCGCCAGTAAAGGTTACTGGCCATGTAGCAGTAGTGTTACCTTCGTCGGTCAGCTCAGCATTCTTGTCATAGAACAGTGCAACAGTTGTTCCGGCATTCTTGTATACCGCCTTTATACGATCTTTACGGCCGTCCCAGGCAAACCACTTAGAGAAAGCAGCGATCTGACGTCCGGCACTTACTACAACAGGTCCCATGGGAACACCGATGTATCCGTAGTCAACGTAAATGTTCTTATCATCGGCAGCATTACCGGTAGCACCCTGTCCACCATCCCACATACCGTCGGCCATTCTGATTCTGGCTTTGGCAAACGCACCGCCTTTGGCTTTGGCGTTAACTTTCAGACGTACACGAGAGTCAAGTTTGGTGATAGATCCGCCATCAGTGTAAGCTTCTTTCAGGATCGCACGGGCACGTGCGGAACCACCAAAAGTTACTTCGGCCATAGCGGTAGAAGCCATACCGACCAGAGCAAGGCCGGCTGCTGCAGCAATAAATTTTTTCATGTTAATCTCTCCTTTAAAAGGTGTGTTAGAGCCCCGTTATTCGGGGCTGTTCTTGCTCCTTCTCCAGCTTTTCCAGCTTATCTCGACAAACCTGAAAAGCACGGGAAAGCGCAGAAAGGATTCACTTGTAGCTAATTATATACATCCGGAAACTTTGATGTCAAGTTTTTTTTACCCTGGTATAAAAATTTATACCAGGCCTATTCATCCTTCTTGTTATCAGCCTTTTCAGGGAACTCCAGATGGTACTCCTGGATACGGCTACCACCGCTTGCTGAAAACAGGTTCAATATTTTGCTCTCAAGTACCTGCCCGACCCAAAGCTTTGCCCCCTTTGGCTTTTGGCCTTTTTCTCTCTTCTCCAACTCAAAACGGTAATCGGCAAGATACCCTCTGGTCATGCTTGTTCGCCACTGCTCTTCCATCGATTTGCCATTCCAGGACAGGCATGAGAGAAAGCCTGAATTGTAATCCCTGGAGTTGGGAACAAATCGATATTTGGACACAGTCGACCGTTTATTCCTGCCGATCAACAACTCCGGCTTATTATCATAGTCGATATCGGTAATCAGAATCGGTGTTGGAATGAAAACAAGGCGCCGCTCAATGGTATCATCGTCTTTTATAATTGGTGGACCAAAGTAGTTTACACTGCCGCCAAAATCATCCCCTGAAACCCAGAGCAGTTTATTGTCATGGCTGTATACCAGCATTTTCTCACGGGCATCGATGACAACCAACTCGGACACCTTGTCGCCGTCCAGATCAACATAAACAAAATCAAACAGATTGACCGTTTTCGGAACTCTCAGTTTGGTACCGCTTTCAAGTGTGGAACCTGTTAAATGTATTCGGTAGATACCTGGTTCGACCACCCGATTTTCTTCAGCAATATCCGTTAAACCCCGCTGGCCGACCAATGTCATTCCTGCTCCGTCGCCAAGGTCAACCGGTCGCAGATAATAAGGGATATTTTTTAACTTGTAGGAAAAAGAAGCGTCCTTTTTGTATTCGATGATAGCTGATGCCGGCTGGTATTTCCGTGAGCCACTGACTATGATCTCATATATGTTGTCCTTATCAAGATCAGCAATATTAATCGCATGGACTTTCAGATCGCCCGGAAGGTCAAAACGGCCGATTTCATTAAAATCTTCCCCCTGAAATTGATACATCCTGATGCTGGATCTCGAGCTGAGAATCAACTCTTCTCTACCATCGTTATTTACATCTGCAACATCAAAGCTGACTAAATCTATAGGCAATTTTGGACTTAGTTTTATATTTTTTGATGTGATAAGTGCTCCCGCACGAATGCCGAGAAGCGAGGCTGAATAAATGCCTCTCTTAAAAATCCGTTCCGGATGAGCAGTTTCAAAACCGCTCAGACCGTCTCGAGCCTGGTTATCGGTTTTTGAAGCTTTGGTTTTCATACCAAAAAGCTTATCGGCCACCTCATCAGCAACCCCGTTAATGGCAACAAAGATTCCGGCAGGCTCCTTGGCATCGGCTACGAATTTTTCAACTGCTTTCTCTTTTTTGGCCGGATAGAAAGAAAGTTCCAGACGTAGACTCTCATGGAGCGAATACAATGTCCCTGAAACCAGATAGTCCACCTGCAGCTTTCTCAACAGGGCGCCAACATTCTCCTTAGCAGGAGTTGCTCCCAGTTTCTTTAACTCACTTTCAAAAAGGGAATAATCCAGCTCAACAACACCGGCGGTAGTCGCCAACCGTCCAGCCAGCATCGCTCGCAGCCCGTCGCGTACATAGTCGAACCCGCCTGAAGCGCCTATTTCAAAAGGCAGGATGACGACTTTTGATGAACCTGTTTCCTGCTCCGCCTGAACGGACCAAGGCCAAAGCAGTGACAGAGAGAGAATGAGAACAACACAGATCCTTTCTCTTGCCCACTTCATTACTGTTTGCATATCATATACCTTCTGCTTGTAAATATAATAATGAGTAGAAAAAGCGGCACACTTCTTCCACTGTCTGGAGAATACCAATTAAACTTCTATCATATAGCGCACTTTGCCCCCGGTTGCAAGAAACAGTGGCAGCCAGAACCCGAAACACAAGCAGCTTGGAGAACTTGAAATCCTTTTCAAAGCCGTTCAAAGAAAAGAACATGTACGATTTTCCCCTAAGTTTTGCATAGTTATCCGACATTTTCACTTGACTTTACCCCAATCGTATGCATAGATAAAAGAAAGGGTTTAAATTTTTGTACCGGCGGCCAGCCTCTCGCGGGCCATTCAGCAGCCCTGTTGGGTCGCCTGTTGAGTTTTCCGGGTTTGTTCATTCACTGTCTGCTAATAAGCCTGCAAATCCGGCAGAACAGACAGAACACAGTAGACGTCGATGAAAAAGCAGCTACTCCTCATACTTGTTCCTGTCCTCATGGCAGGCCCGGCAATGGCCATTGGCAATGAGAACGGGTCCGGCTCATTTTTTCAGGGTATCAACACTGTATCTCTTCATCCGCTAAACCCCTGGGATGATGGACAGGTCGCCTGGAAAAATGCGTTTATCAATCAATATTCAAAGAACACCAATCAGACCACCCTCTATTCGGACAAACTGTTCGGCCAGCAATTCGACATCCGCTTTCTTCAGAAAAGAAACCTCTCTGCCGACTTTGGCGACTCCTTTCCAGGCCTGGACTATTACGAGATCGGCAGCCGTATTAAAGGTGACTGGGGCGATATCACCCTTTCATTTGAGAACAACCGGATTGGGACAGAGCAGGCCTATCCGCCAT
>CAZLGM010000030.1:0-19611 GCA_964558875.1 uncultured Desulfocapsaceae bacterium | reverse complement strand
CGACGAGTCCGGCATCGCTCAAGCCACCAATCAGACAGGCAGCGCCCCAGAGTCCAATCAGAGCAGTAGCAGTCAGGCCAACTCCGTAGGCGAATTTTCCAGTCTCATATCCAACATCGGTTTGAACTTTTTTCCTTGTTTCAATTCTGGCATTCATGGCGTCCTCCTTTATTTTGAAGTTTTCTTTTTTCTGTCTTTTGCCCTAGTAATTGCACCTGGTGTGCCAGTTGGAAATTATCGGCTTTCTTTAAGGGAGATCATCGTATAATTCATTGTAATATCATGGAAAAATAAGTTTTCCCTTATGGAAAGATGGAGGCTCAGTATGACACATATGTGTAGCGGTGCCCTGACAATGCTACGGTGTTGTGGCAGGATTTAAAAAAGAGTGTGGCAGTGATACAACAACAGTGTTGCATGTTGTTGTAGAGAGGTTGGTGGTTTTATGATTGCGCGGCAGTTTTATAAAAGCTGCAAAAACTGCCGGCTACGCCAGGAATCAATGCCACGTGTTTTGGGTGTGTTGTTTACTGGAATCGAAAAAGCAGGAGACGGATACGATGCTGGTAAATAATGCAGGGTACCTACTTGCTTAAAAAACAGGAGTGAGGCAGAACGATTTTGCTGGTGTAGGATTGATCATCGGGATTTGTCCAATCGCTTAACACTGCACCAAAACTTCTCAGATAGTCTAGAATAAATGATCGGTCCTGCCAGGGTAGGAGATTTTCACCTGTTGTCCCCTGATCGACATGCCTGGGCGGCCAATATTGAATAGTAAGGATAACATCATGTTTATTTTCAGGATCATAACCACCGCAAAGGACAACAGGTTTCTCTATATTGCTTTTTTGAGTGGCGCGACAAGGGCCAAGGTAATTTTGTAAAACCATAAGAGTGCTTAATCTGATTTCCAAATGGTGATTTTGGACTTTGGGTAACCCATCATCGAGGTGTAATTCAATATTATCTATACCGGATCCATACAGCTCTTGGAGAAAATCGGTTATCTGTTTTAAAAGAATCGATAGTTGCTGATGGCTCTGAGTTCCCTGCAGCGATTGAATAAACTGAATGAATGCCGAGGCATGCCGGCCCATCCTTTTTTCTTCAGTAAGTAGCGTGTTCAGCAACTCCCGGCTCTCAGCACTGATGTGGTCCTTATCAGTGTCGAAGATGGCCTGGGTGTAGTTGATCACCCCGTTAACCAGATTGATCACATCATGGGTGAAACCAGAGGTCAGCGAACCGATAAAACCGAGCTGATACAGCTGCGATGAATATCCTGGTTTTGCTTTAGTTTCAATTAATCGGCTGACGGTTTCTTGAAGATTGTTCATCGACAGAGTGGAACAGGAGGTTGTCTCTTTTTCCGAGTATTTGTTCTGGCGCTGGAACGAAGAGAGTTTTCTGCAGAGCGCCATAATCGGTCTTGAGATGAAGCGGTTCATGATAATAAGCATAGAACTGATGATGAAAACAGCCAGGAAAAGGACCCCGGCCACTATCTTGTGCAGACCGGTGAGCAGAGACTGGGTGTAGCTGCGAATGGTCCTGTTCGAACGGGCCAGGCGCGCGTGGATCGTGTTGAGTTTTGAGACCAGAACAACACGTTTATTTATCGTAGACTGAACCGAATCGTTGCCCACTGCTCGCATGGCGACAGTCAGGCCGACAAGATCGTTCTGGTGAATAAAAGAGAGTTTGACTTCGCGCGGAATAAGGATGTCATCCATGATCCGGTCGATGGAACCACTCAACTGCTGGAGTTCGGTTGACAGTTCCTTAATATTGATCCGGCCTCCGGCTATCAGCGTTTCGTTGAGATGGTCTTTGATAGAGGAGAACTGAAAAAAAAGTTGATTACTCACAAGTGAAACCTGTTCGCAGTGGCGATAAAGAGAATATTGACGTCCACCAAGAACACAGACAATAATAAGCAGTGCCAGGACCAGAAAACCGGTTATACGAAAAATTACCGGCAAATCTATGGTTTGCATGATTTGCCTGAATTTTCCCAGTTGATTTTTCTCTTCCATAGTCTCTCCCGGATAGGGAGGGAAACATCCATCCGTTTTGTTGGAATCACAAATGGATGTTTCCCCGGTTTGGACCATTCTCTTACAATTGCAGTACGGTCACAAAAGCGAAGCTATTTCTCTCCTTTCCATTCATAGAGAATCGGCAGCCGATACACGATGAACCGGTAGGTGATGAAGTAAAGTGAATACAGGGTTATGGTAATCCATACTTCTTTCCAGTGAGGGATCTCCTGATACAGCTGCCAGTTGAAACAGATCAGGCTGGTATTGATCCTGTTCCAGATTATTCCCAGAACAGCGATCACTGCCGCCACACGAATAATACCGGCATGCTGATTGCGAACACCGGATGTAAACAGGATCATGGGGACGATGACACCAATTCCAATTTCCAGCAGATAATACAGTCCCCAGCCTGTCAGCAGATAGGCCCATTCATTATCATGGGCAACCGCAACCAGCTTGATTACCAGATAAGTGATGAGCGCTATAGCGCACCCCTTACCAAGTCCGATGGTGCAATAATCGATGGTGCTGAGAAATTTGCGGTCACAGCGCCATTTCATAAAGGTGATACACAGAGTACTGGAAACAATGACCATGGACAGTCCGGCAAAAATAGAAGAGCCGAAAAAATGCAGCCATTGGAAGTTTGTAGACAGCCATAGCGGATGAAGTTTTGCCGGAGCATAGGTAAACAGAGCCCCCAGGGCACCCTGGTGCAGAGTTGACAGAATAATACCAGCAATGGTTAGCCCCAGGGCTATTGATTTAATGAACCGTTTTCCCTTGAGCCAGCCGATCCATTCAAAGAAAGAGGGCATGACCTCTGCTATCTGCACGGATAAATAGGTGGCCACATGCCAGGCGACAAGAAAGAGCACGGCCGCAGGACCAAGGGAAACAAACATGGGATAGGGCAGACGCCACGGCATTCCCAGGTCGACTTCAAGATAGACTACGGCAAAGAAATACCCGAGCAATCCATTTAACAGGGCCAGCCGCTCAATGGGTTTAAAATCCTTTCTGCCAAACAGCTCAACAGTGGTCCCCAACAGGAAGCCTGAGGCTGACAGGGGAACCATGCCAAACAGACCAAAACCAAGGAATAGCCCCCACGGATAATCGTTGGATGAGTGGGTTACCGCTCCCAGTCCGTAAATATATCGCTGGACAATTAGTGGCAAACCGACGGCGAAAATTCCGAACAGCAGCCAGTTGACAGGATTTCTGACAAACTGCTTTCCATAGTCTTGAACATTGAGGCCAAGCAGCAGTTTTTCCTTGATGGACCACTTGGATCCATCGGGTTTGGTATGATCGGACAACGGCAGGTCAGCACGCGAATGAGTAAGTTGTTTCATTGCCTACACCTCCTCGTTTTCCGTTTGCTCTTTCAAACCATTCTTTCGTGTGGCAAGCAGATGAAAGCCGGCAAACAGACCGGGCCAGATGGTGAGCACCATCGGAACAATGGAGAGGAAGTCTTTGACGTAATTGAGAATAGGCTCCTTGGGAACATGCACATCAAAGCCCAGCTGTTCAAAAGGAACGCTGGAGAGGTACATCCAGGCCGTTCCTCCCGCCTCATGTTCACCGTAAATATGGTTGACGTATTCTCCGGGATTTTCCCTGATTCTCTGGCGTCCAACCTTGATCAGATCAACCCGTTTGCCGAATGTGAGCGCCTCCTGGGGGCAGGCCTCAACACAGGCGGGAGGCTTACCGTGTTTGAGCCGGGTGTCGTAGCAGAAAATGCATTTCATGATCTTTGGATCAAACGGACTGGAATATTTGAATGTCGGAATATAAAAGGGGCAGGCAATCATACATGTCCGGCAACCGACACAGACAGTAGAATCGTAAATGACGGCTCCTTCCGGTGTCTTGGTATAGGCATTGACAAAGCAGGATGTGAGGCAGGCCGGCTCCTGGCAATGGTTACATTGTATTTTTCTGTAAAGCGGATGAGGATAGTCTTCAACGTCGTAGCGGTTGACCACTGTGTACCTGGTCTCATCGGTTCGCCGTTGCTGTCCATGATGACGCTCATCGAAGACGGAATAATCGTTGAAAGGCTTCTCGGGTTCAGGCAGTCCCTGTTCCTTATTGCAGGCGGCTTCGCAGCTTCGACAGCCGACGCACCGTGAAAGGTCCACCAGCACACCCATGCCGTCGGGATATCCTTCGAAATCCTTGGCCCTTGACTTTCGGGCTGCCAGTATCGGCAATGCAACAGACCCGGCTACACTGGATTTGATAAATGTTCTGCGGGTTATTTTCTTTTTCATGACAGTATCCTCTCAGATATAGACTGAAGATTCGGTTTTAAATAACAATCAATGACCCGCTTTTTTGGTCTCGGGCTTGTTTTGCGGCTTAAATCTGCCGGTGTTGAACAGTTTCTCCCCCTTTTCTGTCAGTTCATGGCAGTCCTGGCAGCCGATAACCGCTTCTGTTTCAATATGACAGCCGATACAGCTCAGGTGGTAAGCTCCTTTCAGTCCGGGCTTGTCGATATGATACAGGTTCGGATTTTCAAGTTTTCGAAGGTAGGTAGAACCAAATCGTTGCTTTTCATGGCAGTCCCGACATGAAATAGTGTAAGGTCTTCCGCTGTTGAAAACAGCAGCGTCATTACCCCCCCCGGCGGTATGGCACCGGGTGCAGTTCTTGTCGATGAGCCTTGTTCCTGTGGTATGGTGATGACAGACGGAACAGTCAGCCATATCCACATGAAGAAGATGGTCAAAGACAACCGGTGTGTAGAGGTGAGACAGGCTGCTGATCTCAACAATTTCCGGCGGCTCCTCGGCGCTCTGCGACAGGTTGACGGTCATGGCCACTGCCAGAACAATGGCCGAGTAGAACACTTTTGAAACAGTTTTCATGGTAAGTCCTCCTTTTAAAACTATTAAAAACGCGTAAATCATTAGAATCACATGTTGTTATCCGCTCTTTTTTCCTCTTTAAATTTGCGCTCCATTTCCTTCTCGTTGAGGTAGCAGTGAAAGACAATGTCCATTTCTTCACCGTCAACGGTTTCATTGATCAACAGGACTTCGGCCAGCTTATGGAGAAATTTATTGCTCCTTTTTAGTAGCCCGGTTGTCTCTTCATAGCAGTCGTCAATGATCCGCTTGATCTCGCCGTCAATTGAAATGGCGGTCTGTTCGCTGTGCGGTCTTGTGCTCGAAGATGCACCTAAGAAATCACTCTGGTCCTGTATGTGGGCAATGGGGCCGACGACATCACTCATTCCCCATTCACAGACAAGCCGTGTCGCTATTTCAGTTGCTCCTGCAAGATCATTGCTGGCACCTGTTGTCAGTTGATCGAAGATCAGTTCTTCGGCAATCCGGCCTCCCAAAAGGGTTTTGATTCGATTGAGCAGATATTCCCTTGAGTATGTATGACGGTCGTCCACCGGCATCTGCTGCGTTAGACCGAGTGCTCTGCCGCGGGGCATAATGGTAATTTTATGGACCGGGTCGGTTTCAGGAAGCAACTTGGCAACGATGGCGTGGCCTGCTTCATGGTAGGCAGTAACGCGTCGTTCCTGTTCAGTGATAACAACGTTTTTTCTGTCAAGTCACATGATGAGCTTATCTTTGGCATCGTCAAAATCATCCATATCCACCTGCTGTTTTCCTTTTCTTGCGGCGAGTAGAGCTGCTTCGTTCACAAGATTGGCAATTTCAGCTCCGCTGAATCCGGGAATTGATCGGGATATGGCAGCCATATCGAGATGGGGGCTTATGGTGATTTTTTTGGCATGAACTGCGAGGATTTTTGTTCGGCCTCTAAAATCCGGCAGACTGATAGTCACCTGCCGGTCGAATCGTCCCGGTCTCAGAAGTGCCGGATCCAGGATGTCTGGACGATTAGTGGCTCCAATCACAATCACGGTTTCTTCACTGGAAAAACCGTCCATTTCCACCAGCAGAGCATTCAATGTCTGTTCCCGCTCGTCATTGGAACCGGTAGCGTTGCCGCCGCTTCGTTTTCCGCCAATGGCATCAATCTCATCAATAAAGACCATACAGGGGGCATTCTTCTTCGCTTCAGCAAACAGTTCACGCACCCGGGAGGCGCCGACGCCCACAAACATTTCGACGAAATCAGAGCCTCCCATGGAATAAAAGGGGACGGAGGCTTCTCCGGCAATAGCTTTTGCCAGAAGCGTTTTTCCGGTTCCAGGTGGTCCCTGAAGGAGCACACCCTTGGGCAACTGGCCGCCTAGTCTGCTGAACTTTGTTGGTTCTTTTAAAAAAAGGACAACCTCTTTGAGTTCTTCTCTGGCTTCTGAAATGCCGGCTACGTCCTCAAAGGTGACCTGGCTGCCTGTTTCAGGGATAGGTAGAGAGCTTTTTTTATCTGAGAAGCTCGATGATTTTTCCGTTTGAGATCGGGTGAACAGAAACCAGCCGCCCAGAATAAGAACCACAGGAATAAGCGCTTTGAAGAATCCGAAGAAATTATTATCAGTTCCGGGTTCGGCTTTAATTTCGATGCCTTTGGCAATCAGTAGCTCTACTATTGAACTGATATCAGGGGAGTAAGTACCAAATTCTTTATCATTGGTATCCGTGTATCGGATATGCCCTCCCTTGAGTTGCACTGATTTAATCTGGTCATCATAGAGAGAAGTGAGAAACTCGGAGTATGTTTTAGGCGGCGGAGTGGTCTCTTTAAGATAAATATTATATCCAATGACAGCGATACCGGTCAGCAGGAGGAGCAGTAGGCCCTTTTGTATGTTGCTCATGGCGATCTCCGGATATTTACTTTTCGCTAATGGGGCTGGGAAGAACTAACCAGTTCCCTGTATGATTTCGGTTTGACTGCCAAAACACCTGACAGCAGTAAGTTGAAAACCCCCTTTTTATCAGCCAGCAATGAGCTGTTGGCCCGAAAACAAAACTCACCGATATAGAGCTGCAGGTGCTTCATCGCTACTCCACCCCTGTGGACGCTGTTCAACCAGTTCTCGAAACGTTGAATGACTTTGTCGGCATGGCTGGGTTCAAAAGCAGGAGAACGAAGGATACAGGTATGGCCAAGTTGCTCAACAGTCTCAAAACCGCTTGACCTTGGAACAATAATTGAACTGCCTGGCCGGACATGGAGTCTCAGAAATTCGCTTACAGCTGACGAATTGAGTTTATCAATTGGATGCATTTTTATGCGGCCGGTTATCCCGGACTGGAGAGATACTTCGGCAGCGCAGATAAGCAGTCCCTTTTCTTTGCCTTTCCAGGCCGGTAAAACAGAACGACAACCTATCTCGATGACTCCTCTGCAAGGTCTGTTGTCGGCAAATCCCATGGCGCAGCGCAGTTTTTGGAGCCAGGTCCATGCCGTCTGATAGCTCGAAAGCTCAAGATGACGCTGCAACCCTTTAGCGTTGATAACGGTCCTGCTGTCACACACCCACCAGATAGCCTGAAGCCACTGCCTTAAAGGCTTTTTGGTCCCATGCATGATGGTATTGGCTGTAATGGTAGTTGCCAGCCCACATCGGGGACAGATGATCTTCAGTGCAGGGTGGATATTTGGATGAATGCACAAACAGTGTGGGCAGGTAAAGCCATCCGGCCATCGGGTATGAAAGAGTAGGGAAACACAACTTGGTTCGTCAGGATATTGAGAGTTGAACCATTGTGTTGATTTATTAGACAACTCTGTAGGGTTCGGTGCGGATACCATGTCTTCAACTCTGTTGATAGGTGACTTATCCTGTTTACATTCAAGAGTTGCTTAATGATGTGCATGAATGGTGCCAAAAGATGTCAGTCCTCTTTCATGCTTGGCTACTTCGTTGATTTAACGAGTAAAAATTTATGGATAAGTATGGCGGGGTTGTCTGGAAGGGGTAAACCGGAGATGAGCTGAATATTGTACCAACCAGTAGTCTTTTGAAAATGTGTCTGAAATATCTAGTAAAAACAGGTTGATGAACGATGGTATGAGAGAAGTGGAAGAAGAAATGAACGGAGCTATGGCTGATGTCTCTCAGATTGTTGGAATAGCTGGTGCGACACAACTGTAGAATGTGCCACACAATTGTTGCCACAGTTGTGTGGCAGGCTGGCAGGTTAGAAGTCGTATTTACTCAGATCAATTTGCAGCTCACGAAT
The DNA here is from genome assembly GCA_964558875.1 of uncultured Desulfocapsaceae bacterium. Taxonomy (GTDB): domain Bacteria; phylum Desulfobacterota; class Desulfobulbia; order Desulfobulbales; family Desulfocapsaceae; genus CAZLGM01. The sequence goes on along the minus strand of CAZLGM010000030.1, from coordinate 11,429 downwards.
TTTACGATAGAGAGTAGAACGATCAATACCTATAACGCGTGCAGCTTTCGCCTTGTTGCCGCCGGTTTTCAGCATGGCTTTTATAATGCGGTTCTCCATTGAATTTCCAGAGGGCAAGGGTACATCATAGGGTTGGTGTTCAGAGAAAATGGGTTCGGAATCGATGATGGTTGGCTGCTCGACAGTCGGCTGATAGTTAATGATTTCTTTGGGTAAATCATCTCTTGAGATGGAAGAACCTGTACAGAGGACACAGGCCCGTTCAATAATATGTTCGAGTTCTCGTACGTTACCGGGCCAATTGTATCGGATAAGCAGTTCCATTGCCTGGTTTGAAATGCCGTTTACCGATTGATTCATCTTTGAGCTTGAACGTTCAAGAAAATGATTCACCAGTAATTCAATATCACCCTCTCGTTCACGCAATGTGGGCAGCATGATCTCAATGACCCGCAAGCGGAAATAAAGATCCTCGCGAAAGTTGCCGACCTGTACCTTTTTTTTCATATCCACGTTGGTTGCGGCAATGACTCGAACATCGACCTGTATTGGTCTGTCACGACCAACAGGATAAAAGGTCTTTTCCTGGAGAAAACGTAAAAGCCTGAGCTGCATCATGGTTGAAATATCACCGATTTCATCAAGAAACAGAGTGCCACCATCCGCCTGGAGGATACGCCCCATTCTGTCCTGATCAGCTCCGGTAAATGAACCTTTTTTATGGCCAAAAAGCTCGCTCTCCAGAAGATTTTCAGGGATAGCGGTGCAGTCTACCTTAACAAGAGGGCGTTGAGCGCGATGGCTCTCAAGATGAAGGGCCTCAGCGGCCAGTTCTTTGCCTGTGCCGGATTCTCCTGTGATAAGGGCAGTGGCATCGACCCGTCCCACATTTTGTATCATGGTATAGACATTCTGCATCACATCGCTTGCGCCAATGAGCCGGTGAAACACTGTTCGCCTGTTCGGTCTGCTTTCCTCCTTGCAGGCCATATCCCGGATAACCAGAACGGCACCTGTAAAATCTCCCCTGCCGTTATCAAGGGGGGAAATAGAGATGGAGAGAATTTTTCTATTACCGTCAATCCTTTCGCATTCGATTCGGTTTTCAGTTATATCTCTACCGGTCAGCAGCACATTCTCAATGTCCTTTGGAATCACTTTCAGGTTTTCATCAGAACAGAGAGCTTTCAGGTCACCACCCTCCTGAAACTTCAGATTCAATTCCCTGAACAGGCTCTGGGCCGCATGGTTCATCTTGGAAATGACAAGATCTCGATCAACGGTGAGTATGGTGTCAGCTACACTTCTAAATATGGTATCAAGGAAGGCTCGATACTGTTCACGTTCCTGTTCGGCCTTTTTCTTTTCCTGCTCCAACAGCCGCTGTTTGAGGGCGTACCGGGTTGTATTGAGCAATGTCTCTTTTTCGACAGGTTTGGGGATATAATCGAAGGCGCCAAGCCGCACGGCCTCGGAGGCCGTTTCAATGTTCGGATATCCGGTTATCATGATCACCGGACAGTCGATACCCAGCTCACGGATCCGTTTCAAAAAATCAATACCGGACGCGCCTTCAAGGACGATATCACTGATAATCAGATCAAAAGCATGTTGGTTGACTTCTTGAACGGCTTCCTCAAAGGTGGCGGCGGTGACGATAGAGCGATAACCTTCCCTTGTAAGGAAAATACGAAAGGTATTTCGTAAACTTTCTTCATCGTCAACAATAAGAATCTTGATGTCTTTTTCTTTTCTTTCAGTCACGATATCACCCTGTTGTTTTATTTAAAGGTGTTCAAATCTCTAAACACAACCACAGCCCCGACAATTCGTTTGTTTTCCAGAATCGGAGTTGAATAATATTCCACCGGAAAACTTATACCGTTTTTTGTCCAAAAGACGTCGTCGGATCTGGCATGGACCATTCCATCCCTATACGCTTTATGGATCGGGCAATTTCCCACAGGATGTGGGGTTCCGTCTTTGTGAGTATGGTGGACCAGATCATGATGTGATTTGCCGATTAGATCTTCCATCTTCCAGCCAAGCATAAGGGAGGCCGCTTTATTGATGAACATAACGTTACCCTCCTTGTCGAGACCGAAAATACCTTCACCGGCTGAATCCAAAATAAGCTGAAACCTGTTCTTTAGTTTATTGCTCTCGGTTTGCGCCTGGATTCTTTCGGCAATTTCCCTATTTAAGGAAGCGTTGATCACGGATATCTCAAAGGTTCTTTTTTCTACCATCTCTTCCAGGCCAGCCTGTGTTTCTTTCAGCTCATTGATTTTTTGATCCAATGAGTGCCGATATTCCTCAACGAGTTGATCCATTTGCTTAAACTGAATATGGATCAGACTTAAAACGGCCAACAGCAGCAGGACAAGCAGACATGCCGAAAAAAGATGAAAGGGGAGTTGTCTGGCGGTTTCGCCTGCTCCTGTCTGCGGCAGATCAAAATAGAAAAGCAGTCCACCAAATACCAGGAAGAGCATGGTAATAATCAATACAACCTTTCTTTTTTCAGACATTGGATCCTCCCATTTTTTTTGCTACGGGCAAATCGACGATGAGTGAAGTGAATTGCCCAAATTCACTGTTAACAAAGAGAAATCCATTGTTGTCTCTAACCAGGCCGTGGCTTATGCTGAGTCCAAGGCCGGTACCTTCTCCCTTTGGTTTTGTGGAGAAAAACGGATCAAATAAACGATCCATGATATCGTGCTCAATACCGGTACCGTAATCGGTGATGGTGATGCTGATATACGGCTTGTCTTCGTGATATGTCCGGTTACACCAGATTTTTATCAGCTTATTACGATCTTGGATCGGGTATCGTTTATTCAGCGAATACCTGGCGTTGGATATGATATTGAGGAGCACCTGCTGAATCTGCTGATGGTTGCAGTTCACCCTGGGAAGGTTCTCGGGAATATCGAATTGCCAGATAATCCCGTCTTGTTTCAATTGGTGGCTGATCAGCTCCAAGCAGCTGTCCAGCAATTTCTTGATAGCTATTGGTTCTGGGGATTCCTCCCTTCTTCTGGCAAAATCAAGCAGATTTGAGACGATACCAGCAATTCGTTTTCCTTCATGGACAATATGCTGAAGGTAATTGACGGTTTCGTTATCGTCCGGTGCATCCATGATGATGCGTGCATAATTGATGATCCCGTTTATTGGATTGTTGATTTCATGGGCAACACCGGCAGCAAGCTCACCAATTGATGCCAGTTGCGCTGCCCGCATGGATTCAGCCCGTTTCATTTCTTCATCGGACAGGTCTCTTGCCAAAAGCAGTATGCGGTCTTCGTTGCTCCTGCTTTTAAAAAGAGGACTGATAGTGAGCAGGTAGTTGCCGTTTAAGCCTCTTAGTTCGGTCTCGAGGATCCTGCTTTTGCCGGTGCCTATCTGAATTTCGAGAGGGCATGTCGCTTCTTTCGGTCGTCCGCCATGGAGGATTTTACAGACCTTCTGTCCAATAACTTCATCGGCACTTTTTCTGGCAGCAGTAAAGGTAGCCGAGTTGGCATCCAGAATGACAGAATCAGAGGAAACAATGAGGGCGGGATCCTGCATGGCTGTAAAGATATTCTCCCATTTCTTAATAGCACTACTCAGCTTCTTATCGGTTTCGATCTCTTTGGTTACATCAATGCCGAAAAGAACAAGACCGACTTTGCTGTCCTCAATATCCTGGCGAATGGAACCATGCCATCTAATGATCTTTTTGTCATTCTGCTTGGTTAGAAGTGAGGCTTGAAAATTAACAACCGACCGGTCAATATCTTCGGATTGCTTTCTTTTTAATATAGAGGTGAGTTGCTGTTGGTTCTGTTTCCTCTCTTCAGGGGCTAGAAGAATATCGACCCAATATTTATCGATAACCTCATTGGACAGATATCCAGTGGTTTCCTCTGCTTTTTTATTAAACGAAACAATCGTGCCACACGGTGCGATGGAAACAAGCAGTGCCTGTACCGTGTCGACGATTTCCTGGTTAAAGTCCCGTTCAATCAATAACCTTTTTTTAGTTTCCTGAGAATAAATGGCCAGGGAAATATCGGCCATGAGGTTGGCCAGGAAGTTGATCTCGGGAACAGTAAAATAATCTGCTTTCTGACTATAGATCGTCAAAACGCCATACTCGTTTTCGTTGTGAATGATTGGCCATGACGAGCAGGAGCGAACTCCGGTTTTCTTTGCAATGCTGTGTAATGATCCGGATTCAGGTTCTTTGTTTATATCCTGAATAACTACCGGTTCTTCTTTTGTCAGTGCCAGAGCGGCAGGATTTTTGTCATTGATTTCAAAATGAACTTGATCGATCAGTTTAAAACACTCTCCTTCAGAAATAGAAGTGGATGTTTCAGCAGCAAGTGGGTTGATAGTTTTTCCCTCTTCATCACGTTGACCGGCCCACACAAGGCAGTAGTCTTTTTGGGACGTCAGAATAGTGCAACATTGTTTAAGAATAGCAGCTTGATTAGAGGAGGATATCGAAGCGCCCAGTTGACTGATAGACGAGAGCAATCTGTTTCTCAGTTCAAAAAGCTCATATACCCTGGCCTCTTCCTTCGATAGAGTAACGGTCATGTTGTTATCCTGTGTTTACCTTTTAAAATTGAAACACTTGTGTAGTAAAGTGTGTCATGATCCTACAGTTTTTGCTACACATATGTTGGATTTTGACACGATATTGTTGTTTACCCTTTCATTTAGCATATAGCATGCCTGAAAAGATGAAAGGAGGAGAAAAGAGAAATGGAGAAGCAGAGGTAAGGGGAAGGAATATTACATTATCGGTTTGTGAGCACCACAATAGTTATCAGTATTATTCCTGGTTGATTCTCGCTGAGGACTGTTACTGAACAAATATCGCTTTTCTATAAATTTTCTAAAACGATATTCCCGAAATTTGCAAATGAGGTAATATTGAAATGTGTAATTATGATGTTCAATATTGAATTCAAATTCAAGGTGACGATTTGAAGAAATATACTATTAAAAAAAGAATTAAAAAAAACAATGCCAGTGAAATCTATCTGGCTGAGGACAATCGCCTCAACAGATATGTTTTAATTAAAAAGCTGCTTGTTCCACAAAACCAGCATCTGAATCGGGGGCAGAAACGGGATATCATTACCCGGTTTCTTAATGAGGGGAAAACGGCATCGGAACTGAATCATCCCAATATCATAACTGTTTATCAGGTCATTCAATCTAAAGACAATTCATGTATTGTCATGGAACTGCCACAAGGCAAACCTGTCAGTGTCTGGTTACGCAACGAGCGTCAATTTAAAGTGGGTGAAGTGATATCAATAGGAGTGCAGATTTGTAACGCTCTTAACTATGCTCACCGCAAAGGAATCACCCATGACAACATAAACCCTGAAATTGTCTGGTTGGGGGATAATTTACGTACCACACTCGGCGATTTCGGTATTACTGCTACTGATTCAGATTCTCTTTTGGTGAAAGAGCTGGAAAATCTCATAGATATTCTTCCAGGAGAGTCAGCAGAAGAAAAGAACGGTTCAGATAATCACGATCCGTATCCGGATATTCATGCCACCGGTATTCTTCTCTATCGTCTGCTGATCGGTGTATCTCCTAAATTTCCAGTAGATATTGGAGAACAGAAAAAACTTATAAGCAGTCGTGATCCAGATAGTAGTCCTGACTTGATTGAGGAAATTATATCTGTTCTTCTCCGAGCAGTTGAAAAAGATCCTCAAAAGAACTTTCAAACGGCGAATGAGTTTCTTAAAGAATTATCACAACTTGTCGATGTGAAAAACATTCCAGAGAACAGTCAACCAGCTGTGGATCAAAATATAACAGTGACAAAATCAGCAGAAAGAAAGATACACGGTTTATCTCAAAATATTATAAGCAGTATTAAGTTTGATCAGGTTGGTTGGGTCATGGCGGTATTCAATGACTGGAAAAAGAAGGAACTGCAGAATAGTAGCATTCGAGATACGCTTGGAAGTCTTTTTGAAGTTCCGGTCTATGCCGACCCGTTTTCAGGAGCACTTCTTGTTGACAAATATTGTCTATTGCTCTTTTGGAAAGGTCATATTCTGCAGGCTCTGGATTTTAAGAACCGCACCTCGGGTGAAAGAGCGTATGCGTCACTTCCTGAAAAATGCACTCAATGTACTATTTACACAGCTGACAGCGAGGAAAGAAATGAGATGCCCCTGCTGCTGGCAACCATTTTAAACAACGATCAAGCCGTTTTTGACAGACTTGATTCGGAGTTCACCGATATTGTCCGATATATTCAAAAATTGATGAATGATCGGTTTACCGGTGTTATCAAACTGCTTTTTCAACAGAGTATGGTCTATCTCTGTTACTCTCATGGGAATAATATCCTATTGCTTCATTCCATCGATTCAGGCTCTGCTTCCTCCGGTTCATTTTCCGATTTGCTTTCCCAGTTGATTCAAACGGAAAAGTTTACGGCAGAGGTGTATGTAGCCGGATTCGATCCTATTAATGAGAGTATGCGATATTTTTTTCAAGACGCATCTCTTACAATTACTTATCAAAAGGATGGGCCTGACCACGACACATTCCTGGCAAAAAAGAAAGGTGATTTGCAGCCGGGATTAGTTGAAGAACTTAAAAGTGCGGTGAAAATTAATCCCAATTTAAACCATCAGCGTGAAATTCAACTCGGTGGTACGAGCCTATCAAACATCGATCTGTTAATGCAGGATTTTGGCTACCGTTTTTGCCAATGGTTTCTAACCGATCTCTTCGTGTCTTTAATCTCATCAGGGAACAAGACAAGTATGAAATATATTGCTACCTGGATTCCCTTAATCGCTGAAGTTAAATTAAACACCTATCTGGAAGATGATGAGGGAAACAATCATTTTTTCGATATGGTCATGACCGATAGGAACGGTAAAATTCTCCACCTTGTCAGTCGTGGTGCCAAGGGCGGCCAGGAGCAGATAACAGATTTTCTGGAAACTGTTAAAAAGATAAAAAGAAAACACATTGAAAGAGGGGATATTGGCGGTGTCTTTTATATTTCAGACAATGATTACGACAAAGAAGCCCTTAATTATTATTTTAAGATGACTGCTGAAAAAAAGAAGCAGATCAGCATTACCTCCATTGATGCGTTAACCGGCTACAAGGGCTTTGTTCGAATCGGCAAGAATCGGGGATTTCATTTCGGGCTCATAACCGAATCACCGGCCGGTTTTAATTTGATTGCACCGGTTCTCTGATTCAGCTGAAATAGGAGGAAAAACAAATAAAATATATAAGGGGCTTTGGAAGTAAACGTAGCTGTAAAGCTGTTTTCCTAGGCAAGCAATCTTAGAATTCCTTCGGCGTCTCATTCACCTGGGCCACAGTAAAGACAGGCCCGTCCTTGCAGACCAGTTCTTTGCCGATGCCGCAGCGGCCGCACATGCCGAAACCACACTTCATCCTGTTTTCAAGGGAAAGCAGGATATGATCATGGTCATAGCCGAGTTTTTCCAAGACCGGCATTGTGAACTTGATCATGATCGGCGGACCACAGACGATGGCATAGGTGTCGCCGGTTGATTTAGGCGCCTTTCCTTCGACAATAGGCGGTACAAAACCGACATTATATTTCCAGTCGGGATCATCGGTGCCGTCTACGGTGATATGCATGTTAATGTCATCCCGCTTCTCCCACTCCTTGAGCTCATCGAGATAGAGCAGCATACCAGGCGTCCTGGCGCCGTACACTACATCGATATTTCCGTAACGTTCACGGTTGTCGGGATGAAGCAGATAGACGATGGAAGAACGCAGAGTGGTGAAGGCAAAACCACCGCCTATAATAAGAAGATCCTTACCTTCGAGCTGCTTCCAGGGAAAAGAGTTGCCTAATGGGCCCCTGATGCCCATGGTATCGCCAACTTTCATGTTGTGCAGATGAGTAGTGACCACACCCGCCTTGTTGACGGTAAAGGCGACAAAACCTTTCTCCACGGGAGAGGAGGCAATGCCAATAGGAATCTCTCCCTTGCCGGGAATGGAAAGCTCGGCAAACTGTCCGGCGCGGTAGGCAAATTTCTCTTCATTCTTGGGATCAGTAAAGACAAACTTAAATGTCTTCAGACTCTTGTCCTCCGATTCCACGATAATATCATCAATACGGACCGGGTATGGGAGATAAGGGTTGATGGTCATTGGTGTTACTTCCTTCTATGTTGTTTTAATTCCTTTTCAATAAAAGCTCGATATTCGTGCTTCGTATTTAATTCTTTATGAGTTCATTAATTTACATACTTCCCGTATATCAATATTCACCGGACACGAGGTCACACACCGACCGCAACCGACACACATGATACCCTTCTCATACTTGTCCTGGTGATACTTCAGCTTGTGCATAAACCGCTGACGGACCCGATGGGTTTTGGTATCCCTGGGATTGTGGCCCGTGGTATGGATGGTGAACAACGGATACATACAGGAATCCCAGTTCTTCATCCGTTTGCCATACTTCCTGCTGGTCTCATCCTGAATATCAAAACACCAGCATGTGGGACACACATAGGTGCAGGTGCCGCAGTTGAGACAGCTAAAAGCAACCTGCTCCCAATAGTCTTCGTTATACAGGTCAAGGACCTTTTTGTCCTTGATGGCGTCGTGCTCAATTTTTGTCGTTATCTTTTTCTCGGCAGCTTGTTTCAGCGTTTGAATGGTTTTCTCAGCATCAGCTGGAGCTTCGGTTTCAAAACCGGCGGCAGTGAGCCAGGACTCGCCATTCTCAGTAATGCACTGGGCCAGATAATGATCCCCGTTGTCAACGAGCAGAACATCTAAACCGTCAGTGCTGAACGGCCCGCAGTTTGTGCTAGTGGAAAAATCGTCGGGCCTTGGGTCACCAACCGCAAGACCGATAAAGGTACAGGCTTCATAGGCATCGCACCAGTAGGGATCGCGATATTCCGGTGTATCAAAATTCATCTTAACCATCAGCATGGCGGCAGCATCATATGGACGAATGCCGATCACGGCCTTCTTAGAGTAGTTCTTCTCAGGAACCCGCATGATATTATATTCGATGGACTCAGGATCCAGGGAATATTCAAACATTACCTCCGACTGAGGAAAGACAACCGACTTGGGTGACATGGTGGTTGCTGAAATAGAAAGATCAGGTTCCTCATCCAGGGCAAGTTCTTTAAAGTTGGAGACATTGTTGCCCTCTATTACCGGGCCGATCAAAGTGTAGTCCTTTCTCGCTCGCTCAAGGCCGGCAGTCCAGTCGGATTTGTTAATTTGTATGATTTTCATATTACTTTTTTGGGTTGTATTTGACTCTTGATAAAGCCTTATACATTGTACTATTAGAAAAAGTTCAGAAGTGACCCAGGTTTGTTCAATCCGGTTGTACAGCTGTAGCTTCTCCTATGCTGTTCAATTGGAATGGGCAAAGATGGGTTGCTTAGGGGCTTTTTCATCATTTGATGTTTTCTTCAGGATCCGCTGCTTTAAATGTCTCTAATGCCGGTCGCTCGTCTAAGGTCAATCCGGCCTCCCAGTCCCACAGATCAAGGCAGTCCTTCTCAAGCTTCTTGGTAAAGGCCCGCATATCGATACCCATGGGGCAGGATGAGGCGCAGGCTCCGCAATCGGTGCAACGGCCTGCTGTATGAAAGGCTCTGAGGATATGGAAGGTCATCACATCGGAACCATCATCCGTCTTGCCAACCCACTGTGGTTGTGCCTCATCGACAAAACAGGTCGGGCAGTAACAGGTCGGGCAGGCGTCCCGGCAGGCGTAACATCTGATACAGGTGGAGACCAGCTCTTCAAAAAATTTCCAACGGTCGTCTGTATCAAGGGTTTCCACCTTCTCTACCTCTTCATAGCGATCGATATCTTTGGGCTCAGCCACAGGATCTCCGGCCAGTTCATCATAGAGAACAGGATTTTTGTGGACGCAGACCTTGCAGTTTTGTCTCAACACCTCTGAACGATCATAAGTCTCTTCTTTGCCATCTCCTTTGACGGTGATTTTGGTATCGTCTTCAGTGACCTCTTCGATGGGTGAGCCAAATTGGGTTGCAATCGCACGGCCATCGACCATCCCTTCACAGGGTACACCGATGATCACCACATTCTCACGTTTGACCTTACCTTCACCGATATGATTAACCACCGAACGACAGTCGCAGCCCTTAGCGATAATGCCGATCTTCTCCTTGCGATCCATCAGATAGTTGGCCAGGTTGATGGTGCAATAGGAATTCCAGGTCAACTGGTTCACATCATCAGCATTTTTTATCGACCAGGGAACGGTCATCAATGGGACTGTTCCTTCCTTGTAGCCGACGACCATTTCAACCCGTTCTTCCTTGAGCAGCTCAGTTGCCTTCTGTCGTATTGTCTCAATCAATTTGCTCATATTCCCTGACCATCTGTTTAACAAGTTTTTTATTGGGGCCGACCTTCTTCACCTCTTCGACCACCTCGTTAACCACCTTGATAAACTTGGTGGATTCGGCCGAGGATATCCATGAGAACTGCAGTCTTTCCGGTTCGATGCCGATATGTTCCAGCATCCGGGTAAAGAGGGTGAACTTTCTGCGGGCGTGATAATTACCTTCCAGGTAATGGCATTCTCCGGGGTGTCAGCCGGAGACCCAAACCCCGTCTGCTCCTTCTCTTAATGCCGAGAGTACGAATTTGGGACTCATTCGACCGGCACAGGGGATGCGGATGACCCGGATGTTGGAGGGGTACTGCATTCGGCCTACGCCGGCTAAATCGGCTGCTCCGTAGCTGCAGGAACTGCAGAGAAAGGCAATTATTTTTGGTTCCCACTGATTAGTTGCTTCTGACATCTTATCTCCTATTTCTATGGGAGGTAAAAGTCCATCAGCACGCCATATTTGAACGGTCTGCTTAAACAGCATACGCTTATGCTTATGTATAGCTGTTCAAGCCGCCTGTCCAAATCTGGCGCACTGCTGAACTTTTACTGGCTATGTATCGAAAACCCTTATATTTCCTTTTTTAAATTCTAGCTTCTATCTTTAAGTGTTTTGAAAAATTAGGATTTTTGTTCAAAGTCGAGGCATGTGAATACATTTTACCGGAGGCGTATATGAAATACGTCGAGGATAGAATGTATTCGCATAACGAAGAGTTTGAGCAAAAAGACAATTTTTCATACACTTAAGCATTGATCGCAAATATCTGCGAAAATATTTGATCATTATCAAAGCCGTTGAGGTGGATTGCACCTGAACGGCATGAGGCGACGCAGAGACCGCAGCCCTTGCAGAGGGCCGGGTTAATCTCGGTCTTACCGGGGTTCCATCTGGCATCCAGAGCAATGAAGGACGGTGCGCCATAAGGACAGACCGAAACGCAGGTTCCGCACTTGGAGCACATGGCGGGGATGGTTT
>CAZLGM010000029.1:16508-20174 GCA_964558875.1 uncultured Desulfocapsaceae bacterium | reverse complement strand
ATATCTTTTACGTGGGGAATCTTGGCAAGTATTTCCCTGATCTGTTTTGCTATTTTGCCAAGCACTGGCAGTTTATCGCCTGATATCTCAATATTGATTGGTGAGCCGGTCGCCGGCCCTTCTTCAGCTGCTGCAATGGTAATTGTTGCGCCCGGTATATCAGCTACCCGCTCTCGTATTTCGTTCATTGTCTCAAATGAAGAGTTTTTTCTATCTGCAATATTAATAAAGCGCACCCCGATATGGTTCGGTGCATTCTGGCTAAACATGGAAGCCCCACCTGTAGTGGTTACTGCTTTGGTATAGATATTTTTAATATTTCCCAGATCGCTTGGTCCCATAAAAGTTGAGCCATCCGCTTTTTCATGTTTTTTCGGGTTATAACCGCTTGTATATCTCTCTGTTGTGACAGCCCTATTGTTCTGCTGCGGCCCGATGTCTCCGGTAATTGCCATCTCGACCCGTTTGATCACTCGATCAATATATTCCAGGTCTGCTCCTTCGGGCGGTTCCACATTGACATACATCGACTTGGGCTCAAAATCCGGGAAAAACTCAATCGGCTTTTCCAGACCGATAATCAACATCCAGCCCTGAAATAGCAAAATCAAAAAAGAAATAGCGGCAAAAACCACTGTAATCGGCCTGTTTAAGGCAAATCCCAGGATGGCTGCATACCTTTTCAGCAGTTGTCCCTTGATCTCAACAGGCTTTTCAACAGCAGCCGCTATTTCCTTTACAGATAATGATTGGCTCTTTTTTTCTGATTTGATCTTCATAAACATTGATGCCAGAGCCGGGTTAATAACCATGGCGACAAAAAGACTCGATGAAAGTGTGATGATCAACGTCAGGGGCAGATATTTCATAAACTCACCCATAATTCCAGGCCAGAACAGCATAGGCAGAAAGACTGCCAGGGTGGTCATGGTTGAGCCGATCACCGGATAGGCAACTTCGGATGTGGCCCGCATGGCTGCCTCAAACCTAGGAGCCCCCTGCTCCATATAGCGGTAAATATTTTCGATAATGACGATGGCATTATCAACAAGCATGCCAAGCGCCAGGGTGAGTCCGAAAAGGACCACGATATTGAGAGTAATACCAAGCAGATTGAGGGCAGTAAAGGAGAGCAGCATGGAGAATGGAATTGCCATACTGACCAGGATGGCGTTACGGATGCCCATGGCAAAGAAAATCACACAAACAACAAGAATCAAGCCGGTGAAAATATTGTTTTCCAGATCAGCAACCATAGATCTGATATCGGTTGCCTTATCCATCACCTTGACAATCGTGGTACCATTGGGCCAATGAGCTTTTTTCTTTTCAATCAGCTCATCAACCTGCTCACTGATTTGAATGATATTTTCACCGGTCCGTTTCTTGACCGATATACTGACTGCTGAAGCACCATCAAGGCGTGAACGGCTGGTTTCATCTTTAAAACCGTCAATGACAGTTGCCACATCTTTAAGATACACCGGCTGGCCATTATGAGTTCCCATGACAAGACCGTATATTTCATCAGGACTTTCAAATTCACCAGGCACCCGTAACTGAAAGCGGCCATCCCCCATACGGATTGTACCACCTGAGGTGTTGCGGTTCTCACTGAAGAGTTTCTCCTGAAACGTCCCTATTGACAGGCCGTAGTAGGCAAGTTTATCGGCAATGACCTCTACTCGAATCTCACGTTCAAGCCCGCCTGTCACCTCGACTTCAAGAACACCTGTGATTGCTTCAATATCATCCTTGAGGTCTTCACCGATCTCCTTTAAACACGGCAGACCACAAGTACCTGCCAGCGAATAGACGCCGATCGGCATCTCGGAGAGATTTACTTCAAAAACCACCGGGTCGTCTTCCAGGTCTGCGGGCAACTCACCCTTTGCCTCATCAACCTTGTCCTTGACATCCTGGAGCGCCTTGTCTATGTCGGTTCCGGCAACAAACTCAATATTGATTGAGGAGAGCCCTTCGGAACTGACTGATTGGATTTTTTTCACTCCTTCAATTGCTTTGAGCTTATTCTCGATCTCAATCGTGACTGCCGTCTCGATATCTGTTGGAGAAACACCACGATAATTGGTTGAGACAAACACATATGGGATAGTAATATCAGGGTCGGACTCCCGTGGCAGCACAATGTAACTGTAGATGCCGCATACTATAATGATTACGGCAAGCACCATTACACTTACCGATTTCTTAACTGCGGTGTCTGAAATAATCATAACAGCGCCTCCCTGGGATCATTGAGCACTCTGACGACATTGAGTTTATTCCCTTCATTAATCTCTCTGTGACCTTCAACCACAACCCTGCTGCCAAGCGAAAGCCCGCTTAAAACATGTACCCGCCAATCCTCGATAATGCCGAGTTCCACCGTTTTGAGCTGAGCAATGCCATTTTCCTCAACATAGACGAATTGGCGATTGTCTCTTTTAATCACGGTATAGAGAGGGACAACGGCGCTGTCTGCAAAGGTTTTTTTGACGATCTGCGCCCTGAAAAACATACCGGGCAAGATTTTGTTTTCTTTGTTGTCAATAGCAAGTTCAAGTCGGTAGAGCCTGGCACCGTTTTCCGGCGAACTGGCTAAGAAATGACTGCGGCCGCTCACCTTTTTATTGTTGAGTGCCTGAATGGTCACAGACACATTGGTGATAGCCCGGACCTGATCCACATCCGACTCCGGTATCCCCACCACAGCTTTCACCTTATCTATCTGAAGAATTTCAGCAACCGGATCGCCGACAGACAGCAAAAGACCCTGCGTTGCGTCAAGACGCCTGATCATCCCGGAAATCGGCGCTGTGATTGTGCACCTGGAAAGCATGAGTTCAGCGTTCTTTAACGCTGCCCTGCTGGTTTTCACCTCAGCATCCAGTTTGTCAATCTCAACCTGAGGAATTATTCCCTGTTGAAAGAGCCTCATCATGCGCTTCTGGTTTGCTACTGCCAGCTCAAAAGTGGCTTTGGCACTTTCCCTGGCTATTTGAAAATCAGCAGAATCAAGCTGAGCAATCACCTGCCCTTCTGTGACCTTCTCACCTTCTTGAACCAGAACCTTGGTGACAGTCCCATGAACCTTGCTGGAAACAGTAAGCTTCTCCCATGGCTCTATGACACCGGGCAGGTTGATTCGATCCTGGATTGTGCTGGGATTGATATTGAGTAAAACCACATTGGCTGGTGGACGTTCTTTGGTAATGGCTCCTTTTTTCTCTGCGATCAACCTGGCTTTTTCAGATTCAATTGTCCCGGAGAGCCCCATGATTGCGCCAAAGAGTATGACGATAATCAGAAACGATGAAAAAAAAGGTTTTTTAAGAACAACCTTCAACTTATGCTTTTTGGTTGGTTGGTTCCTTTTCATGATTTTTCTCCTCTTCTCTCCTTGTTTCCACCCACACAGCGTGGTTAATTAATCCATATTTTTTCAGCGTATTGCTCATAGACAAAGCAATACCGCTTCCCTGCCGTTCTACCTGGGCCGTGTCCCATATCAGACATACCGAACAATCAGTCATAGTGGCGTGACTCAACACCTTAATATCCACTAATCCTTGACACGACTTGTACTCCCGACTCAATTTCATCAGTTTTTCGACAACCTCTGTTTGTGTTGTCTGGACTTTGATCACTTCCACCCATTTCATT
>CAZLGM010000029.1:0-16408 GCA_964558875.1 uncultured Desulfocapsaceae bacterium | reverse complement strand
GAAATGGTTATGAATGATAATGATTTTTTTCGTGAAGCGACTTTGCGGATTTGCGGCAGCCTGGAAATTGAAAAGGCTCTGGGGGCTTTTTTTCAATTTATTCAGAGCCGGATGGAGATGGACATCGCTATCCTGCAGCGTTTCGATACCGAACATAATGCCATGCGAACCATTGCTATCGCCAATGAGGAAGAGCATGTCAGTGTAGATAATTTGACACCTTTATCAGAGGAAGCCAGAAGCCATAATCAACAGGAGCTGACGAAATCCAACGATGCCTACCTTTTCAATAATCCGTTTGATTGTGCAATCAGCCGGGAAATGCTGGAATTTCATCAAAACCCCTGCACCTCCCTGATGGTATTACCTCTTGGATCTGAGGAACAGGTAATAGGACATCTTGTCTGTATAACTTCAGGCGATATACAATATGGTGATGAACATACCCGGTTGATTTCACTCCTCAAAGAACCGTTCACCATTGCCCTATCCAACACCCTCAAGCACCGTAGTGAGTTGAAACTCTACGACAGAGATTTCTTCTGGGGCGCGACTATGAGGGTTTGCGGCAGCCTCAGGATGGAAAATGCCCTGTACCAATGCTTGATATTCTTGCAGGATTATATTCCGGCTGATGAAGTTGGCCTTCTTTACTTCGATCCTGAAAAGGGATCCGTGACACTCAGCACCCATGCCGACAGCTCCGGAGGAAGGCGCCTCAACCTTAAGATAGCCTACTCTCAAGAGGTCCGTACGTTGCTGGCCAACATGACTGAGCTGGAAGACATCATCGACAACCGGGCCGAAAACAACCCTCACGCCCAACCTATTCTTGCGGCAATGGGTAAGGGTAAATCATCAATTCTGGTCATTCGACTGATTGTAGAAGACGTGTGGGTCGGATCGGTTGCTCTCAGGGCGGAGGGCTGGGACAAGTTCAATGAGGAACATCTGCGATTATTAAAACAACTGAAACAGCCGTTTTTTATTGCCATGTCCAATAATCGCCGATATCGGGAACTGCTTGAATTAAAGGAACTTCTTGCTGATGACAACAGATATTTACATAAGGAACTGCAGCGTATCAGTGGTGATGAGATTGTAGGTGGGGATTTCGGTTTAAAGGTTGTGATGGAAAAAGTCCGAAGTGTTGCTCCTCTTTCCAGTCCGGTGATCATTTTAGGTGAAACCGGTGTTGGCAAAGAAATCATTGCCAGCGCAATTCACAGCGCCTCTTCTAGGCGGGATGGTCCCTTCATCAAAGTCAATTGTGGAGCCATTCCCGAATCGCTTATGGACAGTGAATTGTTCGGGCATGAAAAAGGCGCATTTACCGGCGCAATTGATCAAAAACGTGGACGCTTTGAAAGAGCGAATAACGGAACAATATTTCTCGACGAGGTTGGAGAACTTTCCCCCGAAGCACAGGTGCGTTTACTAAGAGTTCTTCAGGAAAAGGAAATAGAACGAATAGGAGGCGCAGAGCCTTTAAAAGTCGATATCAGGGTTATTGCCGCGACTCATCGAAATCTCAAAAAAATGATCCGGGAAGGAAAATTCAGAGAAGATCTCTATTTTAGGCTTCAGGTTTTTCCGATCGATATTCCACCCCTGCGTGAGAGAGAAGGAGATATTCCAAGCCTTGTTCATCATTTTGTCCAGAAGAAATCCCGAGAATTAAAGCTGACCGCGATCCCCAAACTCGACTCTAGTGCGTATGACCAGCTTCTAGCCTATCACTGGCCAGGTAATGTTCGAGAACTGGAAAACGCTGTTGAACGCGCTATCATTTTAAACCGCGCAGGTCCACTTTCTTTTTCATATCTTGCCTCCCAGGAAGAAAATCAAGGCTCTTCACATCAACCAACGAATATAAAGGGTTCATACAATCTGGATAAAGTAACTGCAGATCATATATGCCGGGTTTTAAAAATTGCAAATGGCAAAGTAGAGGGACGACAGGGAGCTGCTGAACTTTTAGGAATTAACCCTGGGACACTTCGTCATCGAATGAGGAAACTTGGCATTTCCTTTGGAAGAAAACATGAGTCGACCGACAAAACCACCTAGTGTCGTGTCAATGATGAACTGTCGTATAATACGCTGTAATTTTTCATGCCAGTGGATTGTTGGCTTGAGTTGCATAGTGGGGCTATGTGGCTTAAGCCAACAATCCACTGGCGGGGAAAAGGACAAGTAGTATGTGACAGTTCAGCGTTGACACGACACAAGCACCTGAATCAGCATAACTCGTCGACCAGTTTATCCAATCATCTCTCATGACCTTGCTCACACCTGAAACACTGCCGGTTGCTGCCTCAAAAGATCTCATCCAGGCACACCTGTTGGAACATCAGACCGTTATTGTCTCCGGAGATACCGGCTGCGGTAAAACCACCCAACTGCCCAAGTATTGTTTAGAGCTTGATTTGGATTCCGACAAATTGATCGGGTGTACCCAGCCTCGCCGTATTGCAGCCATAACAGTTGCTGAACGGGTTAAAGAGGAACTTGGTGATGATGGGGACAAAGTCGGCTACAAGATCCGCTTTCGTGACCGTACCGGTAAAGGTACGCGGATAAAATTCATGACCGACGGCATCCTGCTTGCCGAAACGAGAAATGATCCGCTGCTGCGTAACTATTCGACTCTGATTATTGACGAAGCCCATGAAAGAAGCCTCAATATCGATTTTCTTCTTGGTTTTGTAAAAAATCTGCTGCCCAATCGGCCGGATCTTAAACTGATTATCACATCGGCAACAATTGATACTGAAGTCTTTGCCGCCCATTTTTCCGACGCGCCGGTAGTCTATGTCGAGGGGAGAACCTATCCTGTAGAGATTCACTATTCCCCAGTGGATGAAGAACCCGAGGATGATAAAAAGAACTATATCGATCATTGCGTCAAGACCATTCTAGATGTCCACAACCACGAGAAACCGGGAGATATCCTGGTTTTTTTACCCACGGAAAAAGACATTCGCAGCTGCTGCACCATGCTCGGCGGTTCAATTGAACAGGCAACTGTTTTACCACTTTTCGGCAGATTGCAGGCTGGTGATCAAAAAAAGATCTTTCTGCCAACCCAACAGCGAAAGATTGTAGTTGCCACAAATGTTGCCGAAACCTCAATCACAGTGCCAAACATACGATATGTCGTTGACTCCGGCCTTGCCCGGGAGTCTTTTTACAACAGCAGAGCCAAGACCAACTCTCTGCCCATCAGACGCATCTCAAAGGCAAACTGTGATCAACGTAAAGGCCGTTGCGGTCGTGTCGGCCCAGGCATCTGCATACGACTCTATTCGGAAGAAGATTATAACGATCGTCCCCAATACAGCCTACCTGAAATCAAACGTTCCAACCTGGCCGAAGTTATTTTACAAATGACCTCCCTGAATCTTGGCAGACCAGAAAAATTCCCCTTTGTCGATGCGCCGGTCTCAGGCGCCATACGCGATGGCTATCGTCTGCTCACAGAACTCAGCGCCATTGACAGTAAAGGTCAATTAACCCGGAACGGCAGGTTGATGGCCAAACTGCCGATTGATCCCTGTATTTCACGGATCATTATTGAAGCTCAGAAGAATAACTGCGTAAAAGAAATAAAGATTATCGGATCCGTTCTTGCTATCCAGGACCCAAGGGTCAGACCGGCAGAGCGGGAAAAAGAAGCTGATCTGGCCCACAAAGAGTTTGCTCACCCCCATTCCGATTTCATGGTCCTTCTTAATATCTGGAATGGTTTTCATGGGGTTCATGATCAGGTTAAATCATGGTCGCGGTTAAAAAAGTTCTGTAAGCGATATTACCTGTCCTTTCAACGGATGCGGGAGTGGTTCGATCTGCACGAACAGATGTCCAGAATCCTCGATCGCCATAAAGGCTTTAAAGAAAACAGCAATGAAGCGTCCTATGCAGCTATTCATCGATCACTTCTTTGCGGTTTCTTACGAAATATTGGACGGAAGAAGAAAGGCCATCTGTATCAGGGCGGCTTCAATAAAGAACTCATGATTTTTCCCGGCTCCCATCAGTTCTTAAAAGGCGGCAACTGGATTCTGGCAGCCTCTTTTTTGGAGACCAACAGACTTTATGGGTTGACTGTTGCCACTATCGAACCTGAATGGATCGAGCAGGCAGGGGGTGAACTCTGTAAATACTCCTGGTCCAATCCACGATGGCAGAAAAAAACCGGGCGGGTAATCTGTGACGAAAAGGTTTCACTTTTCGGCTTGCCTATTGTCCAGGATAGAATTGCAAATTTTGGTAGACGCCACAACAAAAACAGAAAGGAAGCCCAAAACATCTTTATAGGGCAGGCACTGCTTGAAGGTCATATTGTTGGCAAATACGATTTTCTTGACCACAATATGGCACTTATTGATACATGGAGAAAAAAAGAGGAAAAACTACGAAAACGCGACATCCTTATCGACGATTACGGTCTTCACTCTTTTTACAGTCAAAAGCTGCCTCTATCCGTCTACGACCGCTTTACCCTCAACCGGTTTTTAAAGAAAAAAAACCTTCACAATCTTTTAAAGATGTCCGAGACGGACATTGTCAATCGAAAACCGGAAGCAAATGAGCTTGCCGACTTCCCAACCTTTCTGACAATCGGCTCAACAGAGTTTAAACTCGAATACCATTTTAATCCCGGCTCTGATGATGACGGCGTGACAATCAGAATCCCTGTTGATCTTGTCGAAACGATAAACCCGACTGCTTTCGAATGGTTGGTGCCGGGACTTCTGCAGGAAAAAACCGAATTTCTTTTACGGGGTCTTCCCAAGCAGCTCAGGAAGCAGCTTGTTCCGATTAATAAAACCGTTGAGACAGTCCTTGATGATATCAATAAAAGTCAGGGCTCATTCTTTCTTGCCCTGGAGAACTCCATTTTTAAGTTCTTTGGTTTAGGGATTCGTCGATCCGATTGGCCTGGCGATATGCCGCCCCACCTGCAAATGCGTTTTTTGCTTTTTGATCCTTCCGGAAAGAGTGTGACAACTGGCCGGGACTTCAAGGTTCTGCTTGCTTCTCTCTCATCTCCTCAAAAAGTCGCCAGCAAAGGTAGAGCAAAAAAGCAAGACAGACAACTCATGGAAAAGTACGCAGGAAAAATCTACGACCAATGCGACTTTGATGAATTACCAGATCGAATCCCCCTGTACTCTGCTCAAGGAGATGTATCAGGATACTTGTATCCGACTCTACAAGAAGTTCCGGAGCGAGGTGGTGTCAAAGTCCTCTTTGAAAAAAACAGGAACCGATCTCTGAAACAAACCGCCAAGGGTGTACTGTTTCTCTTTCGGCGCAATTTCTCAAACGAATTTAAGAGTTTAAAAAAGAGCTGCTCAACTTCCCTTTCCGGCCCATCCTCTCTCTGGTTCATTAGTACAATCGGCAATAAACAACAGGCATTGGAAGCCGTGCTGGATGCTATTCTCACCTCCATTTTCTCCCTGCCTTCAACCACTATTCCATCAAAAGAACTCTTTTCACAAACAGTCCAAAAGGTGAAAAAACAACGTTTTCACCAGCTTGGCCAACAGATTTTTGACCAAATTTTGAAAGTCCTGCGTAAACGAAACGAAGTGACAACAATTATTGGTAAATATAGTGAACTGGCCCGTAAAAGCCGGAGCTACCAGGAAGCTTGGTTCGAGAGTTATGAAAAACTTCTGCTTGACATCGTTCCTCAGGATTTTATTGATCGTTTCAGTTCACCGGACTTTGACGATTGCATCCGGTATCTGGACGGACTGGCAATTCGTATTGAACGGGCCTATATCAATCCGGCAAAAGACGAAAAAAAAGAAGAACAATTACTCCCTCACCTGAAACGTCTGCACTCAATCTTGAAACAGCAAGACGAGTTGTCTGAAGAATGTCTGCAGCAACTCAGCGCTTATCAGGCAATGATCCAGGAATTTAGGATATCTCTTTTTGCTCCAGAGTTGCGGACAAAATTTCCTGTTTCCTCCAAAAAATTAAAACTCCAGTTCGACAAGGTCAGACAACTTAGTTGATAGTTCACAGCGAATCGGTTTTCTTGTACTCATGACAGATTATATGTAAGCTGTGTTAACTCATTCATTCTATACGCAGAATTCCATAATAAAAAAGGAGACCCAGATGAAACGAATTCAGCAAGCTGTTCTGATTATTACGGCAATTGTACTCTTATCGCCTCTTTCAGTATTTGGTGATCAACTCGACAATGTCATAAAAAAAGGTGTTCTCAACTGTGGTGTGGTTCTTGATTTTCCGCCAATGGGTTACTTTGATAAAGACAACAAACCGACAGGCTTTGACGTTGACTATTGCAATGATCTGGCGACTGCCTTAGGAGTGAAAGCTAAGATATTCAACCTGACCTGGGGTGACAGAATCCCTTCGCTGATTTCCGGCAAGACCGATGTTGTCATCGGGTCGACCTCTGATACTCTGGAACGGGCCAAATCAGTCGGTTTTTCCTATCCCTATTTTGTCTTTAAATTTCAGGTGTTTTCAAAAAAAGGTACCAACATTAAAACCTTTGACGACCTGAAGAACGTGAAAGTAGGCGCTGCCTTGGGCACCACCTATGAAACCGAATACCTGGCTTATGCCAAAAAGAAAGGCTGGGGAAAGGGTAATTACACATCATTTAAATCCGAAAATGATGCTTATCTTGGGCTCTATCAGGGAAAAGTCGATGCCATTATCTCAACCAACACCAATATCGCCACTAAGCTGAAGACCAAAGAATTCAAAGATTATGTGGCCGGTCCTTTTGTTCCCGATTATGACGATGTCGTCGGTATTATCACCCGAAGAAACGAGGTTGCCTGGCTCAATTATATCAATCTCTTTCTTATCCATCAGATCAGAGACGGCAATATGAATAAACGATATAATAAGCATTTCGGCACCGACGCCCCTGCCGATCTGATTCAGGCGCTGAGAGATAATAAGTAATCTCTATATCAATGTCGTTAACTTAATGGCCTGATTAGCTGTTAATCCTTATCGGTATCGGGATCGCTATCGGCATCGGACTGTAAACACTTATTCCGATTACGATCCCGATACCGATACCGATAGCGATTTTCAACTCCACAACCCTTAAGTTAATGGCATTGATCTCTATAGAAGAGTAGCGAATTACTCGGATCATCCTCCGATTACCGGATCAGGGTTCGCTGTAGCAGGCCGAAAGTATCCATGGAAAAGGCGATGGTTATGTGGAAAATGATACCGGTCCAGATGGACTTTGTGCGCATGACAATAATACAGAGAATAAGCCCGCCAAAAAAAGAGGAGATAATCTCCAGCGGCGGCTTGCTGAAGTGAATATAATAATACATTGCGCTTGAGATAAAAATTGCACCATCACCCAGCTTTTTATGGAGTACCCAGAGTATAAATCCTCTGAAAAAGAGTTCGACACCGTAAAACTGAAACAGATACACAGCTTCATAAATGATATATCGCAGAGGAAACGAAAGCCCCAGTACGGTGGAGTCTATCTTTTGATAATATTGTGGATAGTATTTATACAGGGATTCTTCATAGGAAAAGAGAAAGATACCTATTACAAGAAGTGTTATGAGGGGTATGTACTGCTTTATCCTGAGTGATTTAAAATCGAAGAAAAAGAAGGAGTCGGCATCGGGGTAGTATCTTCTTTTATACCAGAGGAGAATAAGAATGAGCACAATGGTTCTGGTAAAAAAATCCAGATTGAGCAATATGAACCTTCTCTCAAAATTGTCAAACCCCTCCTGAAAAAAGACCCGATAGTGGGTAAAGCCGATAGACAAGCTGAAGATGGCGATAACGGCCAGCAAAAGCCCCCAGATTCTGATATCCCTGAGAAGGTCTGTCTTTTTAAATTGGGTACAGTACAGTATAAAAGTAAAATAGACCGGCACCATGTAAAAGAGTATTGATTTGAAGTAATGGCTGATATGGTCTTTGGAGGAGAAGGGGATATAACTTTTTTTAAAAGTGAGATTGTCGTTTATACCGCATAGATCATTAATGACAAACGAGACTGCAAGAAAGAGAAAGAGCAACCCCCAAAAAGGGAGTTTGTTGTTGCGTTTGTAAAAGTCGATGCAGGCAGTGTAAAAAAGCTTCATTGAGATCCGCGTTGAGTTGAGCTGAATGTAGACGATAGGAATTTGGGTTTCATCCCCTCCCCTGTCTATGCAGAACTGCGATTTCAAAACCGAATTTTGAGCTAGACTAACATAGCTCTGAGAAAAGAAACAGACCATTCCATTAACGACTGTCTGGAATTCCTGCTGATTGGATAATTGTCTGTATTTTCTTTGACCTGAATGGGTGACGGAGATTGTTGTTTTATATAATATCACCTTGATATATCATAACATTATTTGATTATACATTTTAACTTAGAAGAATAACTCGCCCTTCGGGTCATCCGGTAGCACTGCATTTTTGTTTGATTTAACCGTTCGATAATAGTGAACTATATCGGACGGTTAAATCAAACAAAGCTACAGCACTCTCGAATGATCACGATTCAGGTTCAAGAAATAAATAGAAAAAATCTTGTTATTCCGCAAACATGGATGGTTGCAACTGATCATCTGAATTGGATAACCCATGCAATATGAGTTTCACTGGAACATTGTGTTCCAGAAGATGGACCAGCTCCTCAATGGAGCCTTCGTGACGCTGCATGTGTCCGTCTTTTCCATGCTGATCGGTATCTGCATTGGTGTACTGCTGGCCATTGCCAAGATGTCCAGCACAAAACCGCTTGTATGGCTTGCCAATATCTGGGTCGAGACTGCCAGAAATACGCCGGCTCTTTTCCAAATATATATGGCCTATTTTGGTCTTGGCGCTTTTGGCATCCATCTTTCTCCTTACTTTGCCGTTCTCAGCGCCCTGGTCTTTATTAACGCCGGCTACCTCACTGAAACATTCAGGGGCGGCTTCCAGTCTATTCCGACCACCCAGTACGCTGCATCAAAATCACTTGGCATGACGTCCATCCAGGTTTATCGGCATGTGATTCTGCCGCAGATGTTCAGACGCATTTATCACCCGATGACCAATCAGTTTGTCTGGTCGATCCTTATGAGTTCATTGGGCATCCTGGTCGGCATGAATGAGCTTTCAGGTGAAACCCAGCGTCTTCAGTCCCTGTCGTTCAGAACGCTGGAATTTTTCATAGTGGCCGCCGTTCTCTACTTTGCCATCACCAAACTTGTTCTGTTCACCAGCTCCGCTATTGCCGGAAAACTCTTTCGGGGAGATATCTGATGGGCAGCGCTTTTTTCACACCACTGTCCTGGAATGACTCAGGATTCATCCTCACCGGGGTACTCAATACCGTCACTATCTCTGTGGTTGCCATTATTGCCGGCTCCGTCTTAGGACTTGTAGTCGGTTTTATGCGTGCTGAAACAAACCGGCTTGTAAATACAGTGCTTGGAGCGGTTCTCGATGTACTGAGATCCGTTCCTTTGATCATTCAACTTATTCTGTTTTCAACTTATGTGGGCGCCATCGGCCATCCGCTTGATCCCTTTGTTTCAGGTTCCATAATCCTGTCACTGTATACCATGGCCTTTATGAGTGAGGTGTTTCGCGGCGGGTTTGAAAGTGTTGGCCCTTCCATGAGGATTGCCGCCCGTTCCCTTGGTATGTCCTATTGGCAGGCAGTCGCTTTTGTCCGGCTTCCCATCGGTTTGCGGACCGTATTCCCTTCATGGCTGGGTGTGGCCCTGGCTGTTATCAAAGACTCAGCCCTGGTGTCGGTAATCGGCTATATGGAGTTGCTGCGAACATCAGAACAGTTGATCACACGAACCCAACAGCCACTTCAAATTCTGATCGGGGTAGGACTATTCTACTTCATCATTTCCTATCCGCTTTCCATTTATGGCAAATATATTGAGAGGAAGATGGCAACATGATACAGATTCAAAATGTCCACAAATCGTTCGGAGATCAACAGATTCTTCTGGGTATCGATCTTGATGTGAACAACGGTGAAGTGGTGAGTATCGTCGGCAGCAGCGGCAGCGGTAAATCAACACTGCTCTATTGCATTAACGGTATCGAAAACATCCAGAAAGGCAAAATCTATGTGGATGATATAGACGTTCATGCCAAAGAAACCGACCAGGATAAACTGAGACAGAAAATAGGCATGGTCTTTCAACAGTGGAACTCTTTCCCTCACCTGACTGTGCTTGAAAACGCAGCTCTTGCTCCACGGGTTGTCATGAAAAAGAGTAAACAGCAGGCTGCTGAGTTAGCAAGACAACAATTGGAACATGTGGGACTGGGAGACAAACTGGATGAATATCCCAGCCGATTGTCCGGCGGCCAGCAACAAAGGCTTGCAATTGCCAGGGCGCTTGCCATGAAACCGGATTATATGCTGTTTGATGAAGTCACCTCGGCACTGGACCCTGAACTGGTTGGTGAAGTGCTGGATACGTTGAGGGTTCTCAGTGATGACGGTATGACAATGATCTGCGTCACCCATGAGATCGGTTTTGCCAAAGAGGTTTCAGATAAGGTCGCCTTTTTTCATAGCGGTGTGATCGCGGAAATTGGACCACCTGAACAGGTGATCAGCGACCCACAGCAGGAAGTTACCAGACGTTTTTTACGAAAAGTGCTCTCTTGAACGAAAAATACTCAACCACAATTCCCGGCCACTGGTTTATCCTTGCAGGTGCCGTTCTTTGGGGAACTACAGGGACAGCTCAGGCCTTCTCACCCTCCGGCTTTAATCCCCTTATTGTCGGAACCCTGCGTCTTGTAGTCGGTAGTTTTGCCCTTTTGTTTCTTGCCTATCTGCGCAAGGAATTGGCAGGGCTTTCTTCCCTGCCAAAGACACCTCTTGTTTTAGCTGCCGGATTCACCGCCGGTTATCAACTCTTCTTTTTCTCAGGAGTTGCCAAAACAGGCGTTGCCATCGGTACAGTAGTTGGAATCGGCAGCGCGCCCATTGTCGGAGGGCTGCTTGGCTTTCTGTTTCTTGGAGAACGAATAGGGAAACGATGGATTGTGGCAACACTGCTGGCTATTTTCGGCTGTGTTCTGTTAGGTCTTACAGGAAAAACAGTAGAGACCGACATCATCGGCATCCTACTCGCCATTGGTGCCGGCTGCTGTTATGCATCCCTTACCCTGGTGTTAAAAGGAACACTCAAACAACACTCAACCTTTGGTATTTTAGCCATCATCTTTTGTCTTGCCACCCTGTTCCTCTCACCTCTTCTACTATGGATCGATACCAACTGGCTGCTGCAACCGAAAGCTATCGGTGCTGTCCTTCATTTAGGCATAGCTGCCACAGCCATTCCCTATCTGCTTTTTGCCCAGGGGCTTAAAACAGTCAAAGTGGGCACGGCAACAACACTATCACTGGCTGAACCGATGACAGCCGCGAGCCTTGGCATTCTTATCCTGGGTGAACAGGTCAACCTCTCGATCCTTACCGGTATCGTTCTGATATTCGGTGGTCTGATTGTTCTGGTAGCCGGAAGTCTGCCGCAGCACGACAGGGTTTCCCAGTGACACCGCAAAAGAAATCGATACTCTATGCCGGAGCTGCCGTTTTCCTCTGGTCTACTGTGGCAACCGCTTTCAAGCTTTCTCTGCGTTATCTGACGCCACTCGAACTGCTGTTCTTTTCTTCTTTTTTTTCCACCCTGATCATCGGAATAATCCTGCTGCTACAAGGCAAGTTTCATCAGGTGTTTAAATGCACCAGCAGTGAATATCTATTGTCAATGGTGCTCGGTTTTCTTAACCCTTTTCTTTACTACCTGATCCTGTTCAAGGCCTATGATCTGCTGCCGGCGCAGCAGGCCCAACCGATCAATTACACATGGGCCATTACCCTGTCACTACTCTCCGTGCCTCTTTTAAAGCAGAAAATCACCAGCTATCAATGGCTGGCCCTGGTTATCAGCTATATCGGCGTAGTTGTAATTTCAACCGAGGGAAATATCCTAAATCTGCAATTCACTAGTCCAATGGGAGTCGCTCTAGCCCTGATATCTACAGTGGTCTGGTCGCTTTACTGGATATACAATACCCGGGACAGCCGCGACCCTGTTGTCGGTCTGTTCTGCAATTTTGTTTTTGGCTTCGGCTTTGTACTTACCGCATATTTGGTGATCGGCGAACCTCGCTCTGTTCCGATCCAGGGTCTTTTTGGAGCTGTCTACGTCGGTTTTTTTGAAATGGGCATCTGTTTTATTCTCTGGCTGATGGCCATGAAACTCACCGATAACAGCAGCCGGATCGCCAACCTTATTTTCCTGTCCCCCTTCCTCTCACTGATCTTTATCCATTACCTTGTGGGTGAACGGATAGTTCCGGCAACCTATTTCGGATTGGTGCTCATAATTAGTGGGCTTATTATCCAACAGAAGAAAAAAAGCTGAAGCGTACCTTCAGTTACCCATTCCTTTTATTCTTTCCTTTGGAAATTACGGTCCACAATAATTCTTTGAATGAGAGACTCTTCGCAGTCCTGAGATTCCTCTCCCCATTGATCAAAACTGATTAAATCTTCCAATGGAAGCCGCGGCAACCAACCGACCGATTCCAGTTCAGGCTTCTCGTAAAAAATAAGAGACATGTCCAAGACAGAGATAAGCTATAAAACAATATCAATTCAATCTTTAGATGGTTTTGCCTTTTTCTCCACCTGAAAACAACTCCTGTCAGTTGGCAGGTTTTTTTACTAATAATTCTCCTAACAGTTCAGAAACAACCCACTCCTCAACAATCAGGCCGCCCTCAAATCTCGAAACAGCCATATCCCGCCATACCACTTTCTTTCCACTCGGCGGAATGCCCATCATGTCGTTCTTGTGAGTTCCCTGCAACGTTCTCTGCCAGACAACCGTTTCTTCCTGCTCCAGATGAACTGTTACATCCACAATCTGCAGGTCTAGTACTGCCTTACGGAGTTGTTCAACAAATCGTTTGATAAATGAATGGCCCCCATGCTTGCTACCACTTGAATGAACGACATAATCGGTTGTAAAGACCTCTTTAATGATGTCAAAGTTACCCTTTTCAAAAAGCTCGATATTTGCAGATTCAATTTGTTCTTTTTTTCTATCCATATAAAATCATTCCTTTTATGGAAATCGAAATCGCTATCGAAATTGTCTTTTTGCTGCTTTAAAACTGACGGAGAAGTTGTTAAATTTCGATGCCAATTTTGATGCTCTTCTCGATTTCGATTTAGATTTATTCGCAAACAATCAGGTTCTATAAAACGAAGGCCTTCTGTCTAAAAACAGATCGTTCCTTTCAGTCATAAATTTGTCACGGGCCTGGGATATGTCAATATCGCAGAGGACAACCTCCTCTTCCTGTTGGCTGGAACTCTCCAGAATTTCTCCTCTTGGCCCTACCAGCTGGCTCCTTCCGGTAAACGACAGTTCACCATGAGATCGGGAATCCATGCCTGTTCTGTTTGCCGTTATCGAATAAACCGAATTCTCAAGGGATCGGGTCAGCATTGCTTTCTGACAATAGCTCAGGACCAGGTTCGATGGATGGCAGATCAGATCCGCGCCTTTCAGAGCGAGTGTTCGAACGACTTCAGGGAATATCCAGTCAAAACAAACCATAATGCCGACTTTGACACCTGCGATCTCTACAACATCAAGCGGTGTATCACCCGGATCGAAATAATCTTTTTCTGTGTTGAAGAGATGAAGTTTTCGATAACAGTG
Organism: uncultured Desulfocapsaceae bacterium; assembly: GCA_964558875.1. Classification (GTDB taxonomy): domain Bacteria; phylum Desulfobacterota; class Desulfobulbia; order Desulfobulbales; family Desulfocapsaceae; genus CAZLGM01. Next base: position 2,663 of record CAZLGM010000029.1, on the reverse strand, counting down.
AACAACTCCCGATGGGCCGATAACCAATGCACTGTTATACAGCTTTTCACCTTTCCGTTCCGCAAATCCGGTAACCAGATGAAAGGAGTTATTGGTGCTCAGCTTCGTTAACCGCTGAACTGTAGGAGAATCTGATATATCTTCGGCAAGGCTCTGCAACTCATCACGATCCTCAAAAAGGTATCCTGTAAAGGCAAGCTCCGGCAGGACAATGATATCGGCTTGAACACCACTCAGAGTGATTTCAACTTTTTTCAGGTTGTGTTTGACCAGACCAAATTCCGGCTGAAACTGGTAATATCCTACTCTCATGGTCACCCCCTATTGAAGAAAACAATATTCATAAAACTGTCTTACAATTATTAAACACTGCCATTGGTATCAATGTCTTCTGACAGGTTAAAATCGTGCACAACAATTTCAATTAATACCGGCCAATTCATCGGCTTTCCATTGGGGCCGGACGGTGTTACTTTCCTAAGTGATGGAAAAATGAGACCATTTTTTTTGTTATGATCCAGGATTACATTTGCAGCTTGTGCAAATTTACTGATGATTTCAGCAGTATAATTATGTTGACGCAAAAGAGCAGTATCTTGATGAAATATGAAGGATTGTTTTTTACTGTGAGTTGGAATCGAACCTGGGAAAGTTGCCTGCAACGTGAAGTCATTCAATTGTTCCCACACAATTTCATCATTCATTAACAGCGCAGGAAAGGTAAAATAGTTCCAGAATGCGTAATTGGCAAAATAGGCCATGTCAAGATCATCCCAGTAAAGCACCCGCCGACCAAAGGTGAAGTAATCTCGGGCGTTCTTCCTTTCTGCTATTATTCTTCCCTGCGAATTCTCAAGTCGAACATCAGTGCCATCCAAAACACCTGACACACTCTTGTCTTTTCCAATAGGTGTTATTTTACAATACGGTTTATCCACCTGAATGAACAGTCTGGCATGATGAAAACAAGGTCTTCTCTTAAGTGTAAATGCCAAACCTTTTGTACTGACCACTGCCTCAATACACTTCGCTCTTTTCCACCGCTGTTTACTACCATATGACTCAATAACCCTTTGTATTAACTCAGAACTCATCTTTTGCTTCCTTCGTTACTGCTTTAAGAGAGGTTATATCTGATCTTAATCTATACCGTAACTATACCGAAGAAGGTATCCGTATTCAGTTCTATCTTCCCCTCAATTGACAATTCCTCGATTTCCTGGAGATGCTCCCCTTTAAACCGCAGAAGCTGTTTAGAATCCAATTGATCGAGAAAAGATTTATATCCAGAATTATTGAGCAATGCCCACCAGTCATCTACGGTTATAGGATATCTGATTTGATAGAGTTCAACACTTACATGCCTGATATCAGCAGTTTCAGCCAGTTCCTGTATCTGTTCTTCAGTGGTTAGCTTCTCCTTGAGATCGGAAGGAATCTCAATTGCATAATTATTTTGAAGACGATTCAGAAACAGTTCCGAGCAGGGATTAAATGATTTCTTTGTAAATGAAGAAAAAATAAAAATGCCACCTTGCTTCATCATCCTGCATATTTTTTGATAGGCAGCGACCATGTCAGGATAAAAGAACAGACCATACCCACAGGTAACAATATCAAACACTCCATTATCATAGGTCATATCATCTATGTCACAGAGCTTAAAGCTGATATTTGTAAGACCTTTGCTTTGGGCCTTTGATTTTGCTTTCTCAAGCATTCCCTGCGACAGATCAATCGCCTCAATGCATGCATGGCTGAACCGTGTTGCCACCTCAACAGCCACAGCTCCCGTACCTGTGGAAAGATCAAGTACATCCATTGATGGCAACGAAGGTAACAGTTCAACCATCTTTCCGGCAGAAATAGAAAAAAACCTGTTTTCATCATACCTGCTCGCCACATCGTCAAAGGTGGTTTCGATATTTTTTTTGTATTGTTTTAAATCTATGTTACTGATTAAAATAGTGTCTTTTCAATACTCCAAAGGTACAAAAGCCTATCCAAATAAGTCCCTGACTGTCTTTTCCTGCATCCTGCTCAACCCTTAAAATCATCAGAACAAAAATAATGTTCGATATCACCTGGGCCACTTACCAGTACACCGGTTATCCCGATATTGTTGGCTGCGGCAACATTTACTTGATTATCATCAAAGAATAAAACCTGAGCCGGATCGGCCTGAATAGCACTCAATATATGCAGAAAGATCTTATCATCAGGCTTTGCTTGCCCTACCAAATGAGAGGAAAAGGCATGATCAAAATAGCTCAATATGCCAAATTTATTTTCCATGATAGGCCAATGAATTTCATTGCAGTTTGAAACCACTGTAAGTTCATAGTCTTCTGCTAAACGGGTTAACAACTCTTTTGCTCCCGGAAAAACCCGTTTCGGCCATTGAGAGAAACACGCTAATAGTTCATTATCTGACATATCGAGATCAATTTCAGCTTTAATCTGTTCGGCAAATTGATCAGTGCTGATCTGCCCTCGTTCAAACCGGATAGCGGTTTGAGATGAGTACCATTGATTTATTTCAAAACCACTTTTGGCAGGAAAAGGGAGTTCGCCTAATTCGATAAGAACTCCGCCAAGATCGAAAAATATATGACGATATCTCATAATAACCTTCAAATATCAACAATTTGGCAAGGGGAAAA
>CAZLGM010000028.1:0-20279 GCA_964558875.1 uncultured Desulfocapsaceae bacterium | reverse complement strand
CTAACTATAATCGAACGGTCAAATCGAACAAAGCTGCAGCACTATCGAATGCTCTTGAGTTCAGCTTTTTAATCAGGATAAATCCTGCTTGATTGTTGCTGTGCGGACTAACGCCAATCGACCCCATTGCAGGGGACCGGATAGGTCATTGCAAAGGGCTTTTCGTCCCATTTCTTCTTTTTATCAAAACAGGTGACCATATCTTTGCCATCGGCCCAGAACCTGTGTGGATTGATAGGGAAAAATTCCGGGGAATCGGGTAGCTGTTGATGAACTTCAAAATGGAGATGGGAAAATCCGCCCGACAGTATACCGGTTCTGCCCATTGTGCCGATCTGGTATCCACGCTGCACACGCTCTCTTCTCTGAACAGATATCGAATCGAGGTGGCAGAACACACTCTGCATAAGCCTACCGTCACCGCCTGGACTATGACTGAGAACGATTCTGTTACCGAACAACGCATCAAAAGAAATTTCCTTTACAACTCCATAAGCAGGAGCAAGGACTGGTGTTCCTTTCGGCGCCAGGACATCTATTCCCTCGTGCCCTTGAGGATTCGAGCTGGTGGACAGGTAGGTTGATTCCGGCTTATATCCCTGTGAGATGGAAGGTGCTCCCTTGGGCATAACAATGTTTGTCCGTTCTTTCTGATTGTTGGCAAAGTTGGAAGAAACATATCCATATGGCTCGGTATATGAACTCATACACCCTGAAAGATGGGAGAGAAACAGCAGAGACAGAACAACATACAAACCTGGAAGCGATCGCCCTCCACCTTTATTAACCAGGATTCTCCAGTTCATATTTCTTTACTATTTTTGGGGACCGCGCTGCCCGGATTCAAGTTCGAGCAGGTATTTTTTCACCTCCAGCCCTCCGCCAAAACCGGTGAGACTGCCATTGTTACCGACAACGCGGTGGCAGGGTATGACAATCGGCAGCGGATTTTTATTGGCTGCTCCGCCAACCGGCCGAGCCTTCCTGACATCGCCCAGGGCAATCGCTATATCCTTATAGCTTCTGGTTTCACCATAGGGAATTTTCTCCATTTCTTTCCAGACCGATCGTTGAAAAGCAGTGCCTTCGGGGTGCAGCCCCAGTTCAAATTGCTCTCTTTTTCCCTGGAAGTATTCCATCAGTTGGATTTGAGCCTGCTTCAGGATTTTCGGCAGTTCACCAGTATCGGCAGGCTCTTTTGGGATACCACTGATGGAAGAGGGAAACTCAACGCCAAGCAGCCTATTGTTGGAAGCGCACAAGGACAGTGTACCGATGGGGGTTGCTAATTGAGTTTGGACGATCTGTTCATGAGTTAAGTCTGACATTTCTCTCTCCAGTTTCAAGTTGTAATATTCAATTACTGTTGATCTCTATACCATAGGAGACTTGTTCGGGCAAAAGCGCATCTGAGATAATCACGGAAAAAATGTACCGACAAAGGTTGGTATTGCCGTTATCATAAAAAGTTGAGCGACAGCTTATACTGTTTTCAATATTCTTCTACCTCAACACACGAACGTAACAGGGGTCAATGGCCAAACTCCGTGATAAAGTACGAAAAGCTGCGCAAGAAACCTTTTCTATTGAACCGTACAGCCCTGACTGGCCGCAGATGTTTGAAAAAGAAAAGCAACACCTGCTGTCATGCCTGCCCAGAAGTATCATACGAAGAATAGAACATTTCGGCTCAACTGCTGTACCCGGCCTGGCCGCCAAACCGATCATCGATATGCTGGTAGAAGTTTCATCCCTTGCCAAAACACGCGAATTTGTCGTGCCTATATTGGAATCAAAGGGATATGACTATTTCTGGAGGCCCACCTGGGGAGATGACACCACTCCCTTTTACGCCTGGTTTATTAAACGAGATATCATAGGAAATCGAACTCATCATATCCATATGGTTGAGTCCGATTTTGAACATTGGGACAGACTGCTTTTTCGTGATTATCTTATTAAGTACCCGGAGACGGCCAGCGAATATGAACAACTGAAATTCAAACTGGTAAAAGAAAATCAGAATAACCGGACAGGGTACACAAGAAGAAAAGGAGCATTTATTGAAAAAATAACACGACTTGCAAAGGACTGCCTTCATGCCGAATAAGCCCTGTATGTATGTCGTAACACTTTCGGTTTGCCCTTGTCTCCGGTAGTCACCTGGGGTATAAACCTTACCCTGCAAACAGTTGAACAAAGACAACCTGTGAAACACAAAAGGAGAGGATGTAGTGGTAAAAGACGCCATTCCCCAGCCATATGTGAAATATTGCCCCATCTGTAAGAAGAAACTGCGTAGTATCCCCCGAAAAGAAATGAGCATCCAGGATCATCAGATTGATTTAGATCCAATGTCATCCCATACTCATATCTACGAGTGCACCTTTTGTGACAACCGGTTCGAAATCAATCAGAAACGATGAACCATACAAACACCTTCCCTACAGCTTTTGCCCCGTCACAACAAGAAGTAACCTGTATTGACACCGACACCCTGCAAAAAGCAATTGATGCATCACGTCAAAGCCCCAGAAAACGGATCATACTGCCCTTCCATAAATCGGAGAGCGACAATTTCCACCGAATGCTCAACGCTCTCCAGCCGATGAGCTATATCCGTCCCCACAGGCATATTGATCCGCCAAAAGCCGAGTCAGTCATCGTATTAACAGGTGCGATCCGATGTGTAATATTCGACAATCTGGGCAATATAACCGACTGCTACTCTCTGGCAGCAGGCTCACTCAACATCGGAATCGATACCGAACCGGGTATCTTTCACACGTTTTTTGCTACCGCACCGGATACCGTTCTCTTTGAGGCCAAGCCCGGGCCTTATGAAAAAATCTCCGACAAAGATTTTGCTCCCTGGGCACCAGCGGAAAATTCGGAGAATTCTGCCGAGTACCTCAAGGCGCTGTATGATACGACCGAGAAAACTCCACGTTGACCCAATGTAAACATAATGTGTCCTACCTGAATCCGTGAGCAACATAACATTCTCCGTCACGGATTCAGGTCTTATTCAATACACCCTGGCTGCCTGTAGAAAAATTGAAACAGCTCCTGTTCCAACCGATGCTGGGCTAAAAGCTGTCTACCGATTGTTCTCTCAAGCTCTGTCATCTCTTTATCTCCCGCCGAATTCTTGATCCGACTGCAGTTATAATTGAGGCAGAACATTGGTTTAAACCGAAACACACAGCCAGTTGACCCAAGAAACCAGCAATCTGTTCCATCAGTTTGTTGTATTGCCACCGGAACCTTTGCCAACAGATTCATTATGATCTGCAACACATCACATTCATCAGCCATATAAAGTGAACAGCAGCCACCTTTCTCCGTTGCTGCACAGGCTGTACAGATCACATCCATCTTCATCCCGGCCATTTGGGACGACAGCGATTCCGTCTCCAGATTCAACTCATCAAGTAATTGTCCAACCCTTCTACTCTTGCCTATTTCATCTCCAAAGCAATCAAACAGCTCCTCCGCCAGTCGTAGAGATTCTCGCGCAGGATGCGAATAGAGTCGCCGATAAAGTTCCTGGATTGTCATTTCAGGTTATTGAGTTCAGTCTCCAGGTAGCCGACAAAAACATCTCTAGCATCATTTTCCTTCTGTTCATCTGTGATAATCACTATCGGGTGCATGGGTAATTCCGGCAAACCCAAGTTGGAAGGAGCTTTTTTAATACCCTCCTTCAATGCCCCCTGGGGCAGGATCGATATCCCCAATCCTGCCTGAACAGCGGTTTGGATGCTGGTAATAGACGTTCCCGTAAACGGAACCTCCCATTCGCGGTTACCATTCTGGAGGCTTTCCGTGGCAATTTTTCTGAAGCTGCATGGAGATGGAAATAATACTAGCGGTAATGCTTCCTGCTGGGCTGCATCAGTATTTTTGCCAACAACCCAAAATAAGGGCTCCTGCATGAGAAGACGGTAATTCCCCTTGTATGACTCTTTCCCTGCGACAACTAGATCCAACTCCGCTTTTTCAAACAATGGAATCAGGTTCATACCGACATCGATCCATACTTCAAGTTGGATATTTGGATAGTGTTTTTTGAATTTACTGAGGATATTGGGAAGTAATTCAGGAAAAAAATAGTCGATTATACCTACTCGCAATTTACCGACAGCTTTTGGTTTTGTTAACCGGCTGACAGCTTCGTCATGGGCTGACAGTATGCGTCCGGCATGATCAAATAAGATTTCTCCTTCCGGAGTCAATGAAAGACTTTTGCTCGTTCTATTGAAGACCTGTGTCTCCAATCTTTCTTCAAGCCGACGAATTTTTACACTCACACCCGACTGGGTTAAACCGATATTTTTCCCAGCCTTAGTGAAACTGCCTGTTTTGGAAACTTCCACAAAGCAACGCAACATGTCTATGTCTAGATCTACAGGTATCATACACATCATGATAATCAGTCATCCCATGCATGACAACTATTAATTTGCATTATGCTTGGTTCGTCATATAGTACAGGCAGACTGAAGACAAGTCAGACTAAATGACCATTTGAGTAAATACATGGATTTAACAATGGAGAGTCACATGAAAGCAATAATTGCAAAAAGCGGAAGCGAAGCTCAAGATACCGGTGCTTTTATTATACAAGAACAGCCGATACCTGAGCCTCAAGCAAAGGATCTTCTGGTTCGTATTATTGCCATAGGAATGAATCCTGTCGATACAAAGGTCCGTAAGCTGTTCGAAAATGATGCTGTGCTTGGCTGGGATGCTTATGGGATTGTTGAAAAAATCGGCGATAACGTGACCGGGTTCAAAACAGGAGATGCGGTCTTTTACGCCGGCGACATAACCAAGCCTGGCTGTAACAGTGAATATCAATTGGTCGATTACAGGATAGCCGCGTTAGCTCCACAGAACCTCTCACCTGAAGATTCTGCCGCAATGCCTTTGACGTCAATAACTGCCTGGGAAGGCTTGTTTGATCGTTTGGGTTTTATTCCTGAAGCAAATGGCAACAAAGGCAAATCTGTTCTGATAATTGGCGGAGCAGGAGGAGTTGGTTCAATTGCAACACAACTGGCTCGATGGGCCGGATTGAAAGTGTATGCTACCGCTTCCAGGACGGAAACAGTTGACTGGTGCCGGCAGTTGGGAGCCGACACTATCTTGAACCACAGAAATAACCTTTATGATGAACTTGAGGCAACAGGAGCGGAGTCGGTTGACGCCATCTTTTGTACCACGCAAATGGAGAAACACTGGCAGGCGATGGCAGAATGTATACGGCCTCAGGGACATATCGTTATTATTGATGACCCGGAAGGAGAAATAGATATCACAGCATTAAAAATGAAAAGCGTCACCCTTTCCTGGGAATTTATGTACACTAGGTCAATGTTTACAACGGATGACATGTCTGAGCAGGGGAAATTGCTCTCAACAGTTGCCATGCTACTGAATAAAGGCATACTCGTTACTACACGACAACAAACTTTTACCGGCCTGACCCCTGAAAATATTCAGACTATGCACATCAAGCAGGAAAGTGGCACAATGATGGGCAAACAGGTTCTTGCCTTGTAACCCGCTTTAATCAATAGGATTAAACTATGCAGAAAACAATTCTTATTACCGGAGCAACAGATGGAATCGGCCTGGAAACAGCCAGAATGCTGGTCTCACAGGGACATAATATCTTGCTGCATGGTCGTAGCCGTGAAAAGCTGGAAAACGTGACCAAAAAACTCTCCGCTTCATCAAGAGAGGGCCAGATTGAAAGCTACCTGTCAGATCTGTCGAACATGGTCGATGTGGAGGAACTGACAAAAGCTGTTGCAGATAGCCACTCTGAACTTGACGTGCTGATTAATAATGCCGGTGTCTATAAGGTACCTGATCCCATAACACGGGATGGACTGGATGCAAGGTTTGCTGTTAATGCCATAGCCCCCTATCTGCTGACAAAACGGCTTCTGCCATTGTTTGATACTTCAGGGCGAGTGATCAGTCTTTCCTCTGCAGCCCAATCAACGGTTGATCCGGAAGCGCTGGCTGGACGGGTCAGGTTGTTCGACGATCTAGAGATATATGCACAGAGCAAATTGGCGTTGACAATGTGGTCTCGTACTATGGCACTCTCATTGGGAAATGACGGTCCGACTTTTATTGCTGTAAATCCAGGATCAATGCTCGGTACTAAAATGGTGAAACAGGGCTTCGGAGTGGCCGGCAAAAATATTGGCATCGGTGCGAAAATACTTACGCGACTGGCTATGGATGATGAATTTGAGACTGCTTCCGGCCAATATTTTGACAACGACTATGGCCAGTTTACCTCACCCCATCCCGATGCACTCGATCCCAAAAAATGTGCTGAGATCATGTATGCCATTGAGGCTGTTTTGGCAGAAATAAAACCATAACAATTAAGGATATGGAAATGCGATATGAAGGAAAAATATACCGGCCCTGGATTGAGGCCGACAGTTTGCTGATACAAACAACTTTAGGGTGTACCCACAACAAGTGCACATTCTGCGACATGTTCCGCGAAAAAAGATTTCGTATCAGAGACATCGATGAGATTTTTAAGGATATCGTGGAGGCAGGACAAATTTACCCCCGGGTCGGGTCAATCTTTCTCGTTGACGGAAACGTACTGGCCCTGAAAACCGAATTTCTTCTGAAAATTCTTGAAAAAATCACCTCAACCTTTCCTGAGTGTTCAAAAATTTCCCTCTATGCAGGATTGAATGACCTCAGGCGCAAATCCGTTGAGGAGCTTAAACAACTGAAAGAAGCGGGATTGACCAAGGTGTATACAGGTCTTGAGTCCGGCAATGTTGAGACATTAGAGCTGATCAAAAAGGGGCTGACTCCTGAGCAGGCCAAAGAGGGCATGACCCATGCCAAAGCAGCCGGTATCGAAGTGCTCATCTCTATTATTTTCGGTATTGCCGGTAAGGAACGTTCCAGAAAGCATATTGTGGAAACCACAAAGCTACTCAACATTCTGCAGCCCGAAGAACTGGCACCCATGGCACTGACGATCCAACCGGGGACCGTACTGGCCAAGCAGGTTGAAACAGGAGAATTCATTCAGGCAACGCCGCTGCAGATCCTTGAGGAGGAGAAATATTTACTGGAGAACCTTGAAGATTTCAACATGATGTACTGGGGAGATCACGGCAATAATATTGAGACCTTAAGGGGAATATTGCCATCACATAAGGAGTCTTTTCTTGAGAAGATTGAACATACTATCACCCATCATCCGGTTACAAGTCAGGATGTGCTTCTGACTTCACCATGGTAAAAGAACAGTAATGCCAAGAGCAAACGAGTTGTTGTTTTTAGGTTTCTCAATGAAAGATAAGAACTGGCAATCTCGGGGAGGCTTAATAAAGCAATTGGCCTCCATGATCTATTTGTTTAGCAAGCCTGCTGATTTAGAAGGAGCATATCCTTTTATATTTTCAAGAGCACTGAACACACAAGGGTTCAGTGCTCTTGAAAGAGTAAATTTGCTGCAATTTATCTAACTCCATTTGCCTGCTTCATAAATTCCAACCAGATAGGCGCAGCCGTTCGGCCTCCGTTTTCACCTCTTCCGAGACTCCGGTTATCATCATGGCCGACCCAGACACCGGTCAGCATCTTATTGGTAAACCCGATAAACCAGGCATCTCGATTATCGTTGGATGTTCCTGTTTTACCACCGCTCCAGACTGGCAGCCCTGACGCCCTTCTTCCCGTTCCCATAGAAACAACGGAACCAAGCATATTTTTCATGGCTTTGGCCGTCTTTGGGGTCAATACCGGTTTCTTTTTCAAGCCGGGTTGATAAATAGTCTCCCCACTCATCTCAGTTATCTTCTCAATAAAGACAGGAGGTCTATAATAACCCGAGCAGCCAAAAGGTGTGTAGGCGGCTGTCATTTCCAGAAGTGATACATCAACTGCTCCCAGTGCAAGTGAGAGGTCTGTCGTCATTTTGCTGCTTACCCCGGAGGCTGAGGCAATCCTATGTACAGAGTCGACACCTGTCTTTTGCAGAAGTCTGATTGCCGCACTGTTATAGGAGTGAACCAGGGCCTCACTCAATGTGACTTGACCATGGAATCTTCCGGAAAAGTTCTTAGGCCGCCAAATCTCGGAACCGGAACGCTTGAGTGCAAGGGGGCCGTCCAGAACAGTGCTCTTTGGACTCATACCCTTTTCCAGGGCAGCAGAATAGAGTAAAGGTTTGAAAACTGAACCGGCCGGTCTGCGCGCGCTGGTTGCCCGGTCATAGGGAGTGATCGCCCAGTCAACTCCGCCGACCAGGGCTCTGACCTTGCCGCTGCAAATGTCAATCGAAACAAGAGCGCCTTGAGGCACAATCCGCTTCTTGCCTGTCTTTGGCTGCCGGTTGAAAGACTGCTTTACCCCTTTTCTCAGACTGCCAACCGCTCGACGCTGCATGGTGGAATCCAGGGTTGTGTAGATTCGCACACCGGCTCGGGCAAGGGGGACATTGAGAATTTTTTCCGCTCGCTTTTTTACGATCCGTAAAAAATAACCGTTCTCACTGTTTTTATTCAGCGGCGGTTTGTGAAAAGCCAATCTCTTTTGAAACGCGTGATTGGCCTGTTTTTTAGTGATCATCTTTTCGGCATTCATCCTGTTGAGTACGTAATATTGCCGCTTTTTGGCCGCTTTGTAATTCTTCAACGGAGAATACCGGCTGGGAGCCTGGGGAAGGCCTGCCAGCATAGCGCACTCTGCCAGATTCAACTTGTCAGTTGATTTATTGAAATAGACTCTGGCTGCCTCCTGTACCCCGTAGGCGCCTTCGCCAAGATAGATCTGGTTCAGATAAATATAGAGGATCTCATCCTTTGTGAGCAGCTGATCGATCCGCCAGGCCAGGATAGCCTCCCGGAATTTTCTGATATACGATTTTTCCGGAGTGAGCAGCAGCGACCGGGCGACCTGCTGGGTAATGGTCGATCCTCCCTGCGCCCTCCCCCCCCGTTTAACATTGATAACTGCGGCCCGAAGTACGGAAAATAGATCCAATCCTGGATGATCGTGAAAACGGCTGTCTTCTGCCGCCACAAATGCTTTGGGCAGCAACGGCGACATGGCGCTGAGTGGAACGACCGTACGATTTTCGCTGGAAATCCTGTCAACAACCACTCCGTATCGATCGTAAATCGTTGTGGTTTGCAGGGGCTGATAATAAGCGACAGAACGGAGATCCGGTATTTTGAGCCCGGCAAGAGAATAAAAAAGGCCAAAGAGAAAAAGAGAGAGCAACAGACTGATACCAAAGAGAAAACCGATGATGTGCTTTTGATTAAACGGTTTTCTGCGTGGAGCTCTCTTTTTCCTTGCTGGCGACCTTGTTCGTTTTTTCGGTGTTTTCGTTGCCACAGGCTGAATATGGGATTGGAACAGCAGTTGGACGTTCCTAAGGGATTGCCACGGCCTGCGGCCTCGCAACGACTGATAGTAGATCTCGTCATTGCGAGGCCGCAGGCCGTGGCAATCTGAAAGTTACAGTACACTTACCGATGAACCGTTTTTACTTTATTTTTTGGGCAATAACTATTCTTTTTCAACTAAAGACTCCCAACAGCAATGAAAAATGGTAGTATATCACGTCAACATCGGGGCGGATGATTGTCCCCTGCTGAATATCACCAACAAGTTTTATAGGTTATGTCCAAAATACGTATCCTGCCCGAACAGATCGCCAACCGAATTGCCGCCGGAGAAGTTGTCGAACGCCCGGCTTCCGTGATCAAGGAACTGATCGAAAACAGTCTTGATGCCGGCGCCGACCGTATCGAAATCGATGTCGAGGGAAACGGCTCAAAACTGATGCGGGTCATCGACAACGGGGAAGGCATGGATGAAGATGATGTCCTGTTGAGTCTGGAGAGACATGGGACTTCTAAAATTAAAAGCGATGACGATCTCGGCGCTATCGCGAGCCTTGGTTTTCGTGGAGAAGCGCTGCCATCTATCGCTTCGGTTTCCCGGATGAGCGTCACTTCCCGGCAGGCCGGGGAAGAGCTCGGTTTTCAGACCATTGTTCATTACGGCAAACTTGTCAAAGCCCATCAGGCTGGGTGCAGTCTCGGTACAACCGTTGAAATCCGCAACCTGTTCGGCAACACACCCGCCCGCCGTAAATTTCTACGCACAGCCCGCACGGAACTTGGTCACATTGAAGAGATTGTAAAAAATTACAGCCTGGGCGCTATCGACACCACCTTTATCCTGCGTATCAACAACCGTGAAGTGCTCCATATGGAAAAGGACTACTCGCTGTCACAGCGGCTTGTCCGGATTCTGAACTATAACGATGAGATGATGGAAATCGGATCAGAAGCAGATGACAAAAAACCAAAACGGTGGGTCAGCGGCTTTCTGGTCCCTCCCGACAGAGGCCCGGCAGGAGGGCGGAACCTGAGGCTGTTTGTTAACAACAGGGCTGTGAAAGACCGTTTGATGACCCACGCGGTGGCTGACGGGTTGCGCGGTTTCCTGATGAAGGGAAAAAGCCCTGCCGGCTATCTACATTTACGCTTGCCGCCTGAGGAAGTTGATGTCAATGTCCATCCGGCTAAACATGAGGTGCGCTTCCACAACAGCCGCGACATTCATCAGTTAATCAGCCGTACTGTTGAAAGAGCTTTGCACAGATGGCAGCAACGTATTCAGAACCAGATATTCGGGTCCCACGATGTCCAGGGTTCCTCTCCGGTCCCTCTTGAAAAAGAAAGACCACAAGAGCGTCTGTTTTCCCGTCCTGCTGTCCAACAAACCCGGTTCATCCCTCCCTCAGTTTCTCATACTGTGAAGGAAGACCAACAAGCTTTTCAAACAGGAAACACAGATGAGAGAACAGTACCTCTTGAGAGGGCGTTTCAGAACAATATAGAGGAGAAACCGGTTTCAGTGACCGGCGAACAATCCACCTCTTATACGGTTGATCAACCTGTTGAAAACAGCCAACAATCAACGCAAGAATTTTTGCGTGTTATTGGTGTCTTCAAAGACCTGTATATCTTCTGCCAGGCAGGTGATGACCTGCTGGTCATCGATCAACATGCCGCCCATGAACGATTGCTTTTCGAGCAATTGAAAAAACAGCATCTTACCGGAAAGATCGCGGCCCAATCCCTTCTTTTCCCAGTGACTGTTGAATTATCAGTGAAACAGGCACAGCTGGTTGAACAAAACCTGGCACGAATAGAGGAACTTGGTTTTCAGCTCAGGGATTTCGGCGGCAATTCCTTTATCATCTCCGCTATTCCTGCCCTTGTCGGCCAATGCGACCCGAGTGAACTTTTTTTTGATATTTTAGGCCGATTCGGCGATGATAGTGATCAGAAGGACCTAAAAAATCCTTTGGACGATCTGCTCACCTCTCTGGCCTGCAAGGCGGCTGTAAAATCGGGAGATCGGCTGGAACAGGCAGAGGTTGAGACCTTGCTCGCCCAAATGGCTAAAGCTGATCTTTTTTCCCACTGTCCCCACGGCAGACCGGTTATCAAGAGGTTTTCAGGCAATGATGTGAAGAAGTGGTTTCACCGCACTTAACAGATGGCATTGAAACCATAAACAGGCTCTTCTATTTCTGTATTATATTCGTCCGTTTTATGAGAAAAAAAACAGTCTTACTTCTGCTCTGCTTCAGCTTCCTCCTGCTAGGCTGTGCCAAGCAACCGGTTGGGAAAATGATGGAGGCCACCGCTTACTGCGGTTGTTCCCAATGTTGTTCATGGGAACGGGGCAACTGGAAATACCTTAAACTGGATTTCTGGAATCGTTATGTCAGTGCGGGTAGAAGAACCGGCCATACCTACACGGGACAGACAGCCAGCGGAACCATACCGCGAGAACCTGAGCCCGGTCTTCTCTCGGTCGATTCCATTCTTCGTCCCTGGATGATCCCAATCCGTCTTGTCCTGTTCCCATGGTTCCTCCTGCCCCAGGACGGCAGTATTGCCGCCGACACCAGGTACTACCCATTCGGTACCCGGATGTACGTCCCCGGATACGGCTGGGGAGTTGTTGAGGATCGGGGCGGAGCTATTAAGGGACCTACCCGGATCGATCTTTATTTCAAGTCCCATGAAGAAGCCTTGCAGTGGGGCAGACGCAAGGTGCGGGTGAAGATTATACCTCCATAATCAATTATTTCTTTCTGTTCGGTTATATCCATTGTCAGCATCAGTATAGATTCATCTGTCTACAGTGAAATCAGTAACTGCGTCTATAGAATCAAAGAATAAGTATGAAAAGAATAACCATCATCGGCGGCGGCCTTGCCGGATGTGAAGCGGCATGGCAGGCGGTAAAACAGAACTGCAAAGTCACGCTCTTTGAGATGAAGCCGAAACAGTACAGCCCGGCCCATCACTCTCCCCAGCTGGCTGAACTGGTGTGCTCTAATTCTCTTCGCTCGGATGCTCCGGATTCAGCGGTGGGCTTGCTGAAAGAAGAGATGACCCGGCTAGGCTCTGTTGTTATGAAGGCAGCCCGCAAAACCGCTGTTCCTGCCGGAAAAGCGCTGGCGGTTGATAGAGAGAAGTTTGCCCGTAAGATTACCCGGATGATAGAAGAGCATCCCCTTATCGAGGTAACAAGAGAGGAATTGCCAACCCTTCCTTCGTCTATGGACAACATTACTATTCTGGCAACCGGACCGCTTACTTCGGACAGTATGAGCGAGTCGTTGATCAGCCTTACAGGCAAGGAGCGTCTTGCGTTTTACGATGCCATTGCCCCCATTGTTGATGGCGATTCACTCAATATGGATATCATCTATCAGAAATCCCGTTATGACGACGGGCCGGGCGATTACCTCAACTGCCCCATGGACCATAAACAGTACGGACTGTTTATTGGTGAGCTGGCTGATGGTAAATCCGTCCCCTTAAAAGACTTTGAAGATCCGAAATACTTCGAAGGATGCCTGCCCATTGAAGTGATGCTGGCACGGGGCAAGGACACCCTGCGCTTTGGCCCCATGAAACCGGTTGGCCTGCCCGACCCCCGTACAGGCAAGGATCCGTATGCGGTCGTTCAACTCCGCAAGGAGGACCTCTCCGGCAGTCTCTATAACATGGTTGGATTCCAGACCAAACTCACTTATTCGGAGCAGAAGCGGGTATTCCGGCTGATTCCCGGTATGGAACAGGTTAAATTCGTTCGTCTGGGCTCCATTCACCGCAACACCTTTGTCTGCGCGCCTGAATTGCTCAATGACACCCTGCAGGTCAAATCCCGTCCCGATATCCTGCTGGCCGGCCAGCTCACCGGAGTGGAAGGATATGTTGAGTCGGCGGCCATGGGTATTTTAGCCGGAATAAACGGAGCGCGAATAATCTTGGGCAAAGAACCGATCACCCCACCTAAAGAGACGGCTCTTGGAGCCCTGGTCAATCATCTGACTAACAGTGATCCTGCCCGTTTTCAACCATCAAACATCAACTTCGGACTCTTTCCACCATGGGAGAAAAAGGTACCCAAACGGTTACGCGGCAGCAAACGGGCCCAAATCGCCCACTCGGCTTTGACACAATGGATGAATGAAATCAAATTAGAAGAAGATGGATAAAGTTGGAAAACAGGATCAATAAACCGGGAAACAATCTATACTCCCAAAAACTCTCTCCAAAAAGGAAGAAGCAAGTAGAAAAACGATAGAAAGGAGAGAACAAGAGAAACTGCTAATAGAAGAAGTTGAATAACTCCTGTTTTTGTTCCATAGCCAAAAAAATGGTAGCAGCTGACATAAATCTGCCCAATTAAAGCGCATGCCCACAATTTAATGACTAATTCCGTTGTAAAGTTTAACGGACTGTTAAGATGTAATCCTCCAGAGGTCACAAATACGCTTGTAGCAAGTAAGAGAACAGCCACCAGCAGAAAAGGTATCCAGATACTTGTTGTATAGCTGTGAAGGATTTTCTTTATCAGTGGAACCATCCTACCCCTGATTTCTCATGAACATTGTGTCAATTTATTGAAATACTATTGAAATTCAATACATAAAGTCGCATCATGCAAATGAAATAAATTTACACAATGTTCACCGAAGGTCAGTCCATACGGTGCCATCTTCTACAGTGTTTTAACAGTAAACATAGACGACTATAGTTTAATGTCAAAAACTTGGAACCTGACACCGTCTGAACTGGTGAGAAATCCGGGCTACAGCTCTTCAAATCCCCAGTACGGATAATCCAGCCGATATCGGCCGATGAGACCGGGGCTATGCTCTCGGCTGGCAACCAGCCACAGTTCGTTGATCCTCTCTTTTTCCGTAATCGATGTCAGTTGGTCCCATTTGGGCAGCAGGACCATTGCATTATCGGCACTGTATTCGATATCGCCTGAACCTTTGAAAATACCTAGATGAGGTGTTTCGTCATAACTGCCTTCAGCACCGCGGGAGAGCTCTGAAATAACCATGAAGGAGACCTGCAGCTCATCCCGTATGGATTCGAGTTGCCTGAGCCAGGCATCGATTCCGGTCCGCCGCTCTGAAAAGTCCTTGAACGGTAGTTTGTGCAACGAATCGATTACCACCATGGTGTAGTCGCACCTGGTCTCATGTCGGATAAAATCGATATGACGGCGCATAATTTCAGGTGACACCTTGCGGTCATTGATGACCCTGAAATAGTGAAGCATCCTGTCAAGCTGTCGGCAACCTTTATCGTACCGCTCCTGCTCTTGTGGATCGCCGATTTCCGTCTTTAATCTGCCTGTTGTCAATCTGGTCAGGCGGCTTAAAGTCCGGTGATAGATTTTCTGGCGGCCGTTTTCAAAATCGTAATAAAGAACGGGAACCCGGGTGGCTGCCAGTTCAGTGGCGACCTGAATCATGAAGCAGGACTTGCCGACCTTTGGGGCTCCACCTATGACATTAATCCCGTGAATGCCCTCCAGGGCCTTATCAAAACCGGCAAAACCGGATTTCATAGCCCCATAGGAGCTGGAAGATTCCATGACCAGAGTATTAAAGAAATTGATTTTTTCTTTTACCGGAGTGGCAAAGGGTGAAAAGGCCCGAGACGATTTGATCATATTGGAAACAGCCGCGGAAAACTGTTTCTTTTTTTCGCAGGCAAGCTGATAGAGATCATACTTTCGCGGCAGACCGGTTGCCCAATTAAAGATCCTGACCTTGTAGCCGAGCCGTGATGCCATACTCCTTGCAGCCGCCTCCGACTCCGAGCTGTTGACCATTACCATAAAAATGGTATCCAAAAAACTGAACCGTTCGGGATCGATCTTTTCAAGCGTCTGGCTGTCCGGCACGCCGATACCGGGAAAGCCCAACTGCTTCAGAGTAAGCAGGTTCTCTTCACCTTCACAGATAAACAGGGCGCCATTCTCGCAGCGATTGATATCTTCGACGTTAAACAGCCTGTACTGATCATCAAAGAATTGCTCGTTGCCATGCCAGAAATAATCATCCACCTTGTCCGGAAAGACACAGCGGGCGGAGTAGCAGTTGGAATCTTCCTGAAAATAAGGATACACCAGATACCGTCCGTTGTAACCGATCTGCAGTTCAGAAAGAACCGCTGATGAGATACCAGCTGCGCTGAAATGTTTCTTCAGTGTTCCAGTCATCCGCTCAGAGTACCGCTTAATCTCGTTGTTCAGATTTTTTACTGGAAAATCTGCTCCCAGCAGAAACGGTTCTCTGTCCGGATCAAAACCGGGTATATCGGCCGGATCGATAGCTGCCAGACGACCGAACCAGAGGGGAAAACCTCCCGGCACACAACGGTTCAGACACCTGAAGTAGCCATGGAAGAACCCCTCTTTATTCAAAAAGACAATAAGCTTGGAGCTTGGGTCCATCCCTTTTTTTGCACAAAAAGGACAATCGGCAATAATTGATGTCTTCTCAACCTTCTTAGGCTGTAGATGCTTGAAATAAAAAGAGCTGATCGGCTCATCCGAACGATTCATTATATTCCCTCACTGCTCCTTCTCGAACCATCACCGCTTCCCGCGTAGATACAATTCTGCAGCACGTCTTTACTGAGCAAATCGGTAAAACGTATATGGACTGAATACTCACTCTCCATGATATGACGGCCGTGTACGGCAATGACCACTCCCTTCACCTGAACCGATTTTTCGGATTCACGATCCAAAGGCAAGGTAACAGCAACATTGAGACCAAGCATATCTTGAGCCTTCTCCCTGCTGGAAATACGATAGAGAAAGGAAACGCCACCCAAAGAGATATTATCGAAATCCCCCCGGGCACTACGGCCGCTATCTTGCCCTGTGTCATCAAGCAGAACCACATGGGCCTTACCATCGATAGGAACACGATCGTGTCTTCTTCTCTCCACCTTTCCCGCTTTAAAGAGGTCATCAACCGAGGCGTTCTTTGCACAATACTCCCTGAGTTTTGTCTCAAGGCCGGGAAATTCGTCACGCAAATCCCGTAAATCCGTAAGAGAAAGTTCCAGCAGTTCAACGTCTGTATGGCAGGCAGCACTCATTGTCCAGACCGAAACATTGAAAAACGACTCAGTACCAAAAATGCTCCCCTTTTCCAGTAGCCTGATAAGCACCTCGTCATCTTTTTCCCGGCAGAACAATTTTACCGTGCCGCTGTTAATGAAATAGAGGTGAGGGCGTTTTTCTCCCTGCTCGACCAGCTGCTCTCCCCGGAGGCAGGAAACCTTATCCATCAGGAAATAGAGATGATTAAACTCCTCCTCCGATAGACTTGCGTGAAGATCCGACCAGATCTGCAGATGTTCCTTTTCTACGGCATTGCTTTTTTCCTGCTCTATGATCTCGGCAGCTTTGATGATCTCCTGCAACGCCATTGGATCCACTTCAATGAGCTGCTGGCGGAAACCTTCGGCGTTGGAAAACTGTTTTTTCCGTGCCGCTTTGATGATCATCTTCATCAACAGCTTTTTGGCTTTATCCTGTTCACCACGGGCCAAAAACTGCTCCAGGAGATCATTGTCATCGATGATAGTTTCAGCCTCAGTCTTTTTCTCTTGCAGTAAGGCGGTTGATTTAATCATCGCTGCCTGTTTCGCTGCCTGTTTTCTGACTTTCTGAACTTGGGCATGCTGTTTTTTTACACGCTGATCATGAGATTCAATCTGATGGACCGCATTTCGGGTGGCAACAAAAATGGTGTTTTTCTGATAGTAAACCTCTTTCTGCCGTATTTCTTCCATCAATATCTTCAAGGGTTTAAGCGCCTTGACGGACAACGAACGGCCCAACCCGTCACAGATGTTGATAACCAGCTCGTCATCCATTGCCTGTGCAAAACTGTGCCTTTCCTCAAGCAGCTGAATCAAACTGTCCGCGACTTCTTCATCGGTAAAGGGCAACAGCGCCTTGACCACCTGTGATCGAATGGGTATGCCCGTCTGTGGAAGAGCTGCCAGTAGATGTTTTTTCTTATTGGCGCCGCTTATCTTATAAATACATGACAATGCCTCCTGCTGGACCCGCTCATTGTCATAGTTTAAAAACGGTATAATACTTTTAACATGGCGTTCCTCACCGGTTTCACTGATTAACTTGATCAGGTTGCGTTTGTTATACCACGGCATCGGGTTATTTATCCGTTCAAGAACAACCTGCGGTGTAAAACCATCCAGGTCTGTCAGCAGCTCCAACAATGCCAGACGGTACTCCGTCTGGTCCGAATCAAGCAGGGCCTGCAACGCAATCCGCCCAGCGGAAATCCCCTGATGCATCAGACGTTTGCGTATTCGAATATCATCACTATCCAGGAAAAACTTCTCCAATTGGTTGGAATAGAGATCAGCGTCAAAGTTGGTATCCTGGCTTATTGAGATCAATTCAACGATCTCAGCCGACTTGGCCTGCTGGCCCGTTCGTATCGCATAAAACAATGCCGCTACCTGATCAGGCCACTCGTTTCGGTCCATTCTCCACCCTTCAATGGCAAAGGTCTGCAGGCAGCGAACGGACTTTTTATAAAAATCATTGATGGTGTCGGTTGTTTTCACCCATTCCAGCAGGGGTGGGATCAGCTGATCGAAATGGTTCCAGTTTTTATGTTCAATGCATTTATCACCAATGATGAGCAAACCCTGTACAAGATATTCAGGCAGGGCGGTGTTCTGGTCTGATGCCTCGGTCAATTGCTCGATAACCGTATCAAGATTCCCATCCTGATGGTTGATCATAAAAGTCTCTATCGTCTTCGGTAGATCAGTGAGGAATTCTGTACTCTGCAGTTGCCTGATATTCCCTTTTAACAACGATTCAACACCCGTCTGAGTCCGCTGTTGCCGATGCTGTCTTTCTTTCTGCCTGATCAGCGAATCAACCTTTCGGGCTGCCGCAAACTGTTTACCTCTCTTTGTCACCATGAGCCGGTTGTAACTATCAACAAAAAGCTTCAATGATTCCTCGTCCAAAGAAGCACGTTTGTCGGTTTTACCAGTTTGCTGCTCAAATAATCTGACAACCTGGTCCATTGTTTTATTGCTTAACAGACGGGCAAGAGCAAGATACAAGTCCCGGCCGAATTCGGTAGAATATTGTTGAGATAACAATACACAGAGAGCGGGTGCCTTGAGACCCCGGGAAAAGAAGGAGGCTGTGTTGACAGCCACCGTGTGTTTATGTTCCTGTGGAAGCAGTTGGTCGACCCGTGAGAGAACCTGGGGAAAAATGGGCGAAATCAGATGCTTCCCCCTTTGCATTCCTTTCAGCAGACGGGCAATGGCTGATGCCGTAACAGCCATTGCCTTATTGGGGGATTCAAAGAGTTTTTTAAGATTCTGCAGGACCCGTGGGTTCTTCTGCTTACCGTACAAGAAAAGCAGATACTGGTCCGGAACGTCGATAACAGCAGTTTTCTGCCGGCCATATTCCCGTTCCAATTCCGCCTGGACCATTGCCGGGTCTTCCAGAGAATCAGGAAAAAACCTGCTCACCTCAAGGGCTTCAATAAAAGCATTTCTGCCGCCGGACTGCTCAATATCTTTCACGCTGGTAGTAAAAACCTGAACTATTTTCCCAAACCGTTCTCTGTCTATGGATTTGGTAAACAGTGCATTTGGCAGACCGAGCAGCTTTAGATGATTGAATACGGGAAATTCATCAACTTTTTCCGGTTTTTCAGGAAAAAACAACTCCAGGCAAAGGATCGGTTTGTCAGAATCGTACCCAAAGCTGAACTCACCGTTTTTAAGGACATACAGCTCCATTTCACGAAAAGCTTTCTCAATGGACTTCTTCACCTGTGGAGCATTTTCCGGATAGAGACGAACAGTTGAAACCGCTGCGTTAAAATTACGCAAGACCTGCAAGGCTTCCTGGTCTATGGTTGGAACCGTCATATGCTTACTCCCAATCCGCTTAGTGCCGGGAACTCCGACTGTCTATCAGACAACTTCAGGTTTGCGATACTGCCACAAAATGTTATCGCGCTCCTTTTTGAAATAAAACCGTTTTAATGGTTTTGAGGATGATCACCAAATCCATGGCTATTGAAAAGTTCTTCATATAATACAGATCAAATTCCAGTTTTTCCAGGGCGTCTTTTTCAGAGGCACCGTATGGATACCAGACCTGAGCCCAACCTGTAATGCCCGGTTTCACATTATGCCTGATCGAATAGTAGGGAATAGTCTTGGACAGCTGATCGACAAAGACAGGACGCTCCGGGCGGGGTCCAACCAGGCTCATTTCCCCTTTAAATACATTCCACATCTGGGGAAGTTCGTCAATTCTCGTCTTTCGTATAAAACTTCCCATTCGGGTTATCCGGTCATCATCTTCTTTTGCCCAGACCGCCCCTTCCTTTTCAGCATTTTCCTTCATCGACCGAAATTTAATCAAGCGAAAAACACTGTTTGCCTGGCCGACTCTTTCCTGGATATAGAAAACCGTCCCCGGTGAGTCCAGTTTAATCAGCAGCGACGTCAGGAGAATAACCGGAAATCCGACAACAAGGATAACGCAGGCCGCCACAATATCGATTACCCGCTTTATCCAGGAATGGGCACGGCGAAGCTCAAAACCTTCTGAAAAAATAATGCCGGAAGGATCAAGCCATTTGACGAGAATCCGGCCGGTGGCCCGTTCGTAAAAACTGACGCCATGCTCTATTCTAATGCCGGTCAGCCTGTATTTTAAAAGTGACTCAGTCGGCATTGTTCCTCTGCGATCATCAAGAGCCACTACAATACGATTGATATTCTTAGATTTTTCCGATAAGAAAACATCTTCAAGCTTTTTGTATACCTTAA
>CAZLGM010000027.1:0-20440 GCA_964558875.1 uncultured Desulfocapsaceae bacterium | reverse complement strand
GTCTACCAGTTCCACCACTTCGGCACGTCAATCTGTTTCTATTTTTTTTCTTCCGATACCGGTTCTGTCTTTACCGGAAAAGCAGTGGTCTGGCTTCCGGTTTCTGTGGTTTCCTGCTGCGGCATGGGAACAACGAGTTCTTTCTTTTCTGCCGGCTGTTCAAGATGCATGGTCTTCTGTTGCTGCTTCTCCACCTCTTTCATCACCGAACTGGTGCTTTGATTTGCGGAATAGTAGGCAAGTGTAACAGAAGTCATCATAAAGACGATGGCCACTGCAGTCGTTATTTTATTGAGCAGCGGCAACGGTCCTTCGGTTCCAAACAGCGACTGACTGGAACCGCCGAAACTGGCACCCACATCGGCGCCCTTACCATGCTGCAATAAAACGATACCGATCAGAAAGAGACAGACCAGAACGTGTATGATTGTCAATAGGGTTGTCATTTAGTAAACCGTTTTTGTGGCCTATGGCCTTTTAAAGCACCCCTTACTCAAAATGAATAATCCGCCCGAATGAATCACTATCCAGGGCGGCTCCGCCGACCAGGGCTCCATCAATATCTTCCTGGGCCATGAGCTGATCGACATTATCGGGTTTAACCGAGCCACCATACAATATTCTTGTTCGCTCAGCAATATCTTTTTCGTAGATCTCTGCAAGAAGGTTTCTGACAAACCCGTGCGCCTCCTGCGCCTGCTCGGTTGTTGCGGTCTTACCGGTGCCGATTGCCCACACCGGTTCATAGGCGATGACCAGCTTTGCTGTCTTGGCACCGTTTACTTCACGCAAGCCTTCGCGCACCTGCTGTTCGAGCACTTCAAAGGTCCTGTTTTCTTCCCGCTCTTCAAGCGTTTCCCCAATACAGAGGATCGGGATCAGACCATGTCCGATGGCGCCGTGAATACGTTTATTGATCAATTCATCCGTCTCACCAAAAATCTGTCTTCTCTCCGAATGGCCGATAATTGCAGCTGTCACTCCGACATCCTTAAGCATGGCCGGTGAAATTTCACCTGTACAGGCCCCTTCCTCACCCCAGCAGACATTCTGGGAGCCGATAATCATCGACGACTCACGAACAATATAAGCCACCTCGGCCAATGCGATGAACGGCGGGGCAAGCAACACATCCCTGTCGGTTAATCCTTCACACTGCTTCATAAGCTCTGTTGCCAGCCTACAGGCTTCAACAACAGTTTTATGCATCTTCCAGTTACCGGCAATAAGTGGTCGTCGTTTCATGTGCAATCCTCTATGATCAATTGCTTTTAGTTAGTAAAAGGGGGGTTCTCAGACAATGCTGGCGGATACTCACGGATTCAGGTTTATCTCAGCACTTCAACACCCGGCAGCGTTTTGCCTTCCATCAGGGTCAGGAAAGCGCCACCGCCTGTGGACATGTAGGAGATGTTCCTGGCCTCCCCTGATTTTTTTACCGCGGCATTGGAATCGCCTCCGCCGGTAATTGACAGGGCATGCGAAGAAGCCACGGCCTGGCACAGAGCCATGGTTCCACGGGCAAAGGCATCCATTTCAAAGGCGCCCATGGGTCCGTTCCACACAATGGTCCGTGCATCCGCCAAAGCCTCCTTGAAATAGATGGTAGTGGCGGGACCGATATCAAGAGCCATCCACTGAGCTGGAATATCTTTGATAGTAACGTTTTTGGTCACAGCATCCGGAGCAAAGCTGTCAGCCGCCACAAAGTCGACGGGAAAGTAAAGCTTCACCCCTTTCTCTTTGGCCTTCTGCTCAAATTCCTGGGCAGTACCCAACAGGTCGTCTTCCACTTTGGACGCGCCCACATCCACCCCTTGACTCTTGAGAAATGTGTTGGCCATGGCTCCACCAATGATCATGGCATCAACCTTGTCGAGCATATTAGTCAGCGCTCCAAGCTTGGATGAAACTTTGGCGCCGCCGACCAGAGCTACCAACGGACGGACCGGATCATCCATTGACTTATGGAAATAATCCATTTCCGTCATCAGCAGAAAACCGGCTCCCTTGTGGCTGACATGCTCGGTCACCCCGGTGACCGAGGCATGAGCCCGATGGGAAACCGCAAAGGCATCGTTTATGTAGACATCTGCCAACGCAGCCAGCTGCCGGCTGAAGTCAGGATCATTTTCCGTCTCCTGTTTATGAAAACGGAGATTTTCAAGCAGAACCACATCCCCCGGACTCATGGCGGCGACCATTTTTTCAGTTGGACCGCCCACACAATCGGGAGCAAGACTCACCTGCCGGCCGATCAATGCTGCCAGATGTTTGGCAACCGGCGCCAGGCTGAAATCATCAACCCGCTGTCCTTTGGGACGACCCATATGAGAACAGAGTATCAGCTTGCCACCCGCCCCCAGCACATGGTTGATCGTCGGCAATGCCATCTGCATACGGATATCATCGGTGATGTTCTTGTCCCCATCCATGGGGACATTGAAATCAACCCGAATCAGTACCCGCTTTGACTCTAAATCAAGATCGTGAATGGTATTCATAGAAGGTCTCCGGCCCTAGACCATTTTATCGGCCACCAGAGCAGTTAAATCACCGAGCATATTGGTGTAGCTGCCAAGTTCATTGTCATACCAGCCGTAAATAACTGCCTGGGTCACCGGTACATTCAGAATCGGATCCGCTGTTGGATCGAGCGATCCCTGATAGGCCATTTTCAGGTTGACTTTTATATTGGCCGTACGCGTATGGGTTTCTGTTCCCTCTATGACTACAGAGGCTTTGGGCACACCGATGATGTCCGAGGACACATTCTGATCTTCAGAATATTCAAGGTAGGCATTATTTTTGGCGTAATCCCGGTAAATACCGTTAATATCGTCCCGTTTGACCGGCATTTCAATATCGTCCTGAAGGTTGAGAACAAGGACGATCAGTGAGCCTGTGGAAGTGGGAATACGAACCGACTCGGCGATAAAACCGATGGATTGCATCTCGGGGATAACCAAGCCCAACGCCTTGGCGGCTCCAGTAGTTGTCAGGATAATATTGTTGAGTATCGAGCGATTCTTCCTGAGGTCTGCGGCCCCTGTTTTCGGTAGCCTGTCCAGAACCTGCTGGCTGCCTGTGGCGGCGTGAACCGTTACCATGGATGCGCTTAAGAAGTTCTCAACGCCTACAGCTTCCATCAGTGGTTTGATCATATACGACAGCCCGGTGGTCGTACATGAAGCCGCAGAAATCAATGAATGTCTGGCTGGATCATAATCCTCATCATTGATTCCCATAACAGCGGTCACCGCGTCATCCGGCATATCAATCCCTTTGGACTTGATCTTGAACGGGGCGGAGAGCATCACTTTTTCCGCACCTGCCATCAGATGATCTCTCAACGCTCCCCAGCCGGCGTCGGCATCGGCTGTGGGATCACTGAACACACCGGTGGTATCGACAACCAGCTTGACATCATTGCCCTTCCATTTTATGTCTTTCGGATTCCTCGATTCACGAAGGATCGTTACCGGTATGCCGTTGATCACCATTGATCCGGTGTCTTCATTCAACTCCTCAATAACCCGTCCTCCCCTGTGTCCATGAAGGTAGGCCGACAGTCTTCCATATGATGAATCCCGTTCAATAGCTGCCGCCAAATCCTCGAGGTTTCGTCCGACACCGCGACCAATATTGATAACAATACCGGAAAAATGTTTTCTCGATACATGGTGCCAGAGAGACAGCTTTCCTATGCGACCAAGACCATTGATACCTAATTTCATGGTAATTCTTCTCCTTTGCTTGTAGGATAATCGATCGATCCGTTTTTATGTGACCATTTTCACCCGTAAAATACGCTTATAGATAGTTTTTAAACCTAGCATTCATCCTATTGATATGCAACTGAATTATTGGTATCCAGATGAGTGATTCTTCTCAATTTTTTCCAACCTGTCATGAAGTTTTCATCACCTCTTATCCCAGCCGTATTAGTTAAGCGATATAAACGTTTTCTGGCCGATGTCACCCTTGATGATGGATCGGTTCTTACCGTTCACTGCCCCAATTCCGGTTCCATGCGTGGCTGTTCCACCCCCGGCAGCCCTGTTCGTCTGTCGCGATCTCCCAATCCAAAAAGGAAATACCCTCACACCCTTGAAATGGTCAGGGAAAATGGAATATGGATCGGTGTCAACACCTCTTTAACCAACAAACTTGTGGTGGAGGCGCTTAAGAGCGGGCAGATTGAAGAATTTAGAGTTTTCGACGCGCTGAAAACAGAGGTGAAGACTTCCTCTTCCAGCCGCCTTGATGTCATGCTCACCTGTGATGAGAAACTGGAATATATTGAAATCAAAAACTGTTCACTGGTGGAAAACGGCTGTGCCATGTTTCCCGACGCGGTTACGGCAAGGGGCACCAAACACCTGCTTGAACTGGCAGACCTTGTTGACAAAGGCCATGGCGGCACCATCCTTTTTCTTGTGCAGCGGATGGACGGTTCCTGCTTCAAACCGGCAGCTCATATTGATCCGCTCTACAGCGAGACGTTGCGTGACGTTTATGCCCGGGGTGTGAAAATCCTCGTTTACCAGGCAGAAGTCACACCGGAATCCATTTCGGTCGTCGGACAGTTGCCCTTTGATTGCTGATGTCAAACAAAACAACATCTCCGTCACGGGTTCAGGATTATGGATAATCACCAAAACAACAACAAAGCAGCCAAAGCGGTTATTCTTCTCAGTGGCGGCTTGGACTCAACAACAACCCTTGCCATCGCCGGCGACCAGGGATTTGAGTGTTATTGCCTGAGTTTCGACTATGGTCAGCGATCCCGTATCGAGCTGGAAAAAGCAAAACGTATCGGAGAAGCCTTCGGTGTGCGTCACCACTTCATTCTGCACCTTGATCTTGACAGGATTGGCGGATCGGCCCTCACAGACGACCTGGATGTTCCCAAAGGACGCGACCTCTCAGATGAGTATGAAATCCCTGTCACCTATGTTCCGGCCAGAAACATCATCTTTCTCTCCCATGCCCTGGCCTGGGCGGAAGTGATTGGCGCTGGTGATATCTTCATCGGGGTCAATGCCGTCGATTATTCAGGTTATCCTGACTGCCGTCCCGAATTCATCGAGTCTTTCACCCGTATGGCCAATTTGGGGACCGGTCGAGGAGACAGCGGATTTCCTTTCCGCATTCACACTCCGCTCATCCGGTTGTCCAAAGGTGAAATCATTGAATGGGGAACCCAACTTGGAGTCGATTATTCTCTGACCCATAGTTGCTATGATCCCATTGGTGAACAGCCTTGCGGCCAATGCGACGCCTGCCGTTTACGTCTGAGAGGTTTTGCCGAAGCCGGAATGAATGATCCGTTAAAATACCGAGAACGACCATAAAAGGATCAAGCTGATGGCTAACACCTAACGCCTAACAGCTAATAACCAATAGCTAATCACAACAGATTATGGGTAATCCGGCCTTCAAGCAGGGTCAGAACAGCTCTTCCCTGCATGGTCATACCTAAGAAAGGAGAATTTTTCGACTTTGAGCGAATCATCTCCTTGGTGAATTCAAACCTGGCCTCAGGGTCAATGACGGCGATGTCGGCCACATCCCCAGCACCAAGTGAGCCCCCCTGAACCCCCAGGATATTAACCGGATTCACAGACATCAACTCAACCAGCCGTTTTCTGCTGATTAACCCTTCCCGTACCAGAGCCAGGCTCAATGACAGAGCACTCTCAAGGCCGATTATTCCGTAAGCAGCCTGGTCAAATTCCAGATCCTTTTCCATGACCGAGTGAGGCGCATGATCGGTGGCGATGGCATCAAAAGTGCCGTCCTGCAAACCATCCCGGATAGCCAGCCTGTCCTCCTCCGAACGCAGGGGCGGGTTCATCTTGGCATTGGTATTGTATCCTTCAACCGCTTCATCGGTGAGGGTGAAATAGTGCGGTGTGGTTTCCGCAGTTATTTTGATCCCCTGTTTTTTGAACTCCCGGATAATGGCCACCGAATCTTTGGCGGAAACATGGGAAATATGGACGTGGTGCCCGGTCAATGCGGCCAGGGCCGCCTCCCGATACACCATAATCGCCTCGGCCGCTGTGGGGATTCCTTTCAATCCGAGCCGGGTCGACACTTCTCCTTCATTCATGCAGCCGACAGCACTCATCGACATCTCTTCCGAATGAGACATAACCGGAAGATTGAAACCGGAGGCATATTCCATCGCTCTGCGCATCAGCTGTGAGTCGGTTACAGGCAAGCCATCGTCGGTCACAGCAACAGCCCCGGCCTGTTTCAACTCACCATATTCTGCAAGAGATCGACCTCTCTGTCCCTTGCTGATGGCGGCCACAGGATAGACCCTGGCATCTTTGCCTTCAGCCGTCTCAACAATAAATTTTGTCACAGCCTCAGAGTCGTTGGGCGGCTTGGTGTTGGGCATGCAGGCAACTGCGGTAAAGCCGCCGGCCGCGGCAGCCCGACAGCCCGACTCTATGGTTTCCTTGTACTCCTCACCAGGCTCCCGGAGATGGACATGCATATCAACAAGCCCGGGCACAACCCACATACCATTTAGATCGTAGGTAATACAATCTGTTGCTCCGGCGTCTTCAGGACCAATGATTCTACCATCCAGTATCCGGACTTCACCAATCTCTTCCCGTCTGTTGGCAGGATCGATAATCAGTCCATTTGTTAAACAGATCGCCTGACTCATATCAGTTCTCTTTTTGTTTTTCGCTACTCTTTTCACCACCCATCAACAGATAGAGAAGCGCCATGCGTACGGCAACACCGTTGGTGACCTGCTCGAGAATAACGGATTCTACTCCATCGGCCACATCCGGGCTCATTTCAACACCCCGGTTGATGGGGCCGGGATGCATAACCAGAACATCATCCTTTGCAAGTTTCAACAACTCTCGATTGATACCGTATCGGATAGCATATTCCCTCAGTGATGGAAAGAGCGGATCGTCCTGCCTCTCCTGTTGTATCCGAAGGGCCATGACCACATCAGCATCGGCCACTGCTTCCCTGATATCAGTATAAACTGTTCCACCCAGCCGCTCAACTGCAACAGGCATGAGGGTCGGAGGTCCTGCCAGCCTGACATTGGCACCCAGCTTTGTAAAGCCGATGATATCGGAATGGGCCACACGGCTATGGCTGATGTCGCCGACAATGGTAATATTGAGTCCTTCTATCGATTTTTTATGATCAAGAACCGTCATGATGTCAAGCAGTCCCTGACTCGGATGCTCATGGGCGCCATCACCGGCGTTGATAATCGAGCAGTTGATGTTCTGGGCTAACAGGTGGGGAGCTCCGGAACTGGAGTGGCGAATGATGACGATATCGGGATTCATGGCCTCCAGGTTCCTGGCAGTATCGATCAGTGTTTCACCCTTGGTTGCCGAACTGGTGGATGCAGAAATATTGAAAGTGTCACCGCTCATCCGTTTAGCGGCAATTTCGAAAGAAAGCCTGGTCCTGGTTGAAGGCTCAAAGAAAAAATTGATGATGGTTTTACCCCGGAGTATGGGGACTTTTTTAATGGATCGTGTTGAAATCTCTTTAAATGAGGTGGCAGTTGTCAGAATAAAGTCGATATCTTCCCGACTCATCTGCTCAAGGCCTAGAACATGCTTATGTCGAAAGAAATATTCCTGTGCCAATTGGCCTCCGGATCACCTACGGCCACCTTAAAATTTGCTCTTTCCCCGATTACAATGTCACATGAAAACAAAATGCTCATCACGCTCAGGCGTGACTATGCTTCTGTTTTTGGCAGTTCCCAGCATTGAGCTGGTAACCGGACTTACAAGACTTCAAAATATCAAATTTTCAAGGCACCCATATATTGAATTTTTCATTCCTAATGGATCATATCACCAAAACGGCTCCAGCGTATCGAAGCAAACCGATCAAGGGAGAATAACGACTTGTCGATATCCCATGACCAGTAAATAATCAGAGCCTTTCCCAACACATCCTTTTTGTCAACAAATCCCCAAAACCGGCTGTCGTAACTGTTATCCCTGTTGTCCCCCATTACAAAGACTTTACCATCAGGGACTGTAACCGGTCCAAAGTTATCCCGAGGACCGGCATGGGACGACATAATCGTTGCAGAAGTAAAATAGGCATGTGGATCGTCAACTGCTTCATTGTTGACCAGTACCTTCTTGTTCTTTACCTGGATACGGTCACCCGGCAGGCCGATCACCCGTTTGATGTAGTCTATGGAGCGATCTTTGGGAAACCTGAAGACGATTATATCACCCCGGTTGATCGCCTTCCAATCCAAGACCTGTTTTCCACCGGAAAAAGGAATTTTGGTGCCGTAAATGAATTTATTAACAAGAAGATGGTCACCGATCTTCAATGTCGGCAACATGGAGCCCGAAGGGATCTTGAATGCTTGGAGAATAAACGAACGGATGAATAGTGCCAGTAGAACAGCAACGATAATTGCCTCGGCATATTCCCTGATAACGGATTTTTTTCTTTTCTGGCTGATCAACCGGCGCCCCCGTTTTCTTTGAACAATGCCCAGCCCGGTGATACCGGGCGTCTTTACCCTGGCGGCAAATTATCTTTTTTATAAAAAGACTACACCTTTGCACATTACTTTTAGCTGAACAAGGCTACCTCAAAAGAGGACCAATTTCAAGGTTGTTTCGAACAGATGATCAAAATGGAGCCCTCTCAGGACAAATTATTTGTTATTCCCATAACATACAATATATAGCTGGACAATTCGAATTATCACCATATATTGTGCACGGCGGTGTTTTTTCATGGCCATTTATCCATTAACTTATTGTTTTAGCTTGAAGAAAATTGTGCTTTTTCCCCCTAGATGCTTGACAAATTGCTCTTTTTATGTACTAAATAAGGATGGACTATAAAAAAAACTACTATTTAGGGGGGCTTAGCTCAGTATTCAACATTTTTCCAACAATCGTCAGACATGAAAATCCCGTTTTTTTCCAAAGAGAAGTTGGTCGTCGGAGTTGACATCGGCTCCCATGCCGTCAAAGTTTGTCAGCTTAAGCGGACCGACAAGGCGTATTCCGTACTCAGTCTGGGGACCGCCCTCATTCCGGAAGATGCCGTTGATGACGGGACACTCAACGACCCTGAAGCGGTGGGAGATGCCATCGCCAAGCTATTGAAAAACCTTAAAATTAAAAACAGGAAAGTCGGTTTTTCAATTTCCGGTTATTCGGTTATCGTCAAAAAGGTCAACCTGGCCGTCATGAGCGAAGACAAACTTGAAGAATATATCAACGAGGAGGCTGAACAGTATATCCCTTTTGATATCGATGACGTCTATCTTGATTTTCAGGATCTTAAAACCAACAGGGACAACACCGACAGGACGGATGTCATGCTGGTTGCCGCCAAGAAAGAAGTGGTGGACGATTATCTTGACATGCTGCGGGGACTGAAACTGCAGCCTGTTATTGTGGATGTGGACGGCTTTGCCTTGGAAAACTCTTACGAGCACAATTACCCAAAGAATGAGAATGTTGCCCTGGTTGATATCGGCGCTTCCAAGATGAACATCAATATCATCTCGGGAGGCATGTCGATTGTGGCCAGAGATATTGTCGTTGGCAGTCGCCAGTTAACCGAGCAGATACAGAATGCTTTCGGCCTCGATTTTGAAGATGCCGAGGCCCTCAAGCTTGGCCATATTCCCCCTGAAGAAAAACAGGGGCAGATCGAAGAGATCTTTTCGGCAACCTGCACTCAATGGGTTTTGGAAATAAAAAAAGCAATTGACCTGTATCACTCGAATCACCCCGATAATCCTCTTAAAAAGCTGGTTTTAAGTGGCGGAGGTTCAAACGTTACCGGACTGGATAAATTTCTGGCCCGGGAGACCGGGTTGAGTGTAGAGCTTTTTCAACCTTTCACCAATATGAAATCACATTCGAAAAAGATCGACCCAGCCTATTTGAAAGCTATTGGACCGGAAATGGCGATAGCGACGGGAATCGCTATTCGACCATCAGTGATATAAGTTCTGCTGTTTTACTCAGTGAAATTTTCCTGGAGTCAAAAGAAAACAATAAGAATTTGGTACAATAATCCTCTTGAGACCAAATAAATAAAGGCCCATCAACCGAGGGCTCTTTTTTTAGGCAACATAGAACCCATGCTGAGAATCAACCTTCTACCTATACGGCAACTGCAAAAAAGGGCCGCGGCGGTCAACCGCCTGGTTCTTTCAGTATTGTGTATTTGCGGCGTCATCCTGCTCCTGGTAGTTGTTTCCACAATCCAATCGTCTATCGCCAATAATATCCGCTCAGACATTGATGCCCTCAATAGTATAAAGAAAAAAAACGCGCCCATACTTACCGAGATCAAATCGCTTGAAAAGAAGAAAAAAGAACTTCAGAGACGAATCAGTGTTATCGAAAAACTCAAAAAAAGCTCTTCGTTAACCGTTCGTATTATGGACCAGGTGGCCGACCTTGTTGATAATGAGCGCATGTGGATCACATCCTTTCAGCAACGGGGGAGTTCCCTGTCTCTGCAGGGAATCGCGCTTGACAATCGGTCTATTGCCGATTTCATGAAAGCGCTTGAAAAATCGCCATATATCAACAGCGAAAGTGTCAACCTGTCCAACTCCACATTGAGAAGAGTCGCCAACAGGAGCCTGAAATCATTTTTACTCAGCTGTTCGGTCAGACTTCCTCAAGATGAGCAACCAAAAAAGAAGTAAGTTCGAGAACCGGGTTTTATGAAGATCGCATCTGCCGTTTCTACATTCATAGATGAGAAGTACATCCCGCTTGATAAGCGATATAAGTTGGGTATCTTCGTTCTTCTTCTGCTTCTGCCCGTTCTAATTTTCTACTTTCTTTCCTTTCGCCCGGGAAGCAAGACAGTCAAGCATCTGGAACGCCAGAAAACATCCTTATCCCAGGAGGTGAAGAAAATCGAAGCAAGGGTGGCGAACCGCCCTAAATTCCTGAAGGAACTCAAAGAAACGCAATCCCTGTTCGATAAGGCCTCCAAGCTGCTGCCAAAAGAAAAAGAGATCCCCAACCTGCTGACAAATATATCCGATCTCGGCCGGGGAGCCGGTCTTGATTTCCTCTCGTTCAAACCGAATCCAACTGTCGACAAAGACTTTTATACGGAAATACCTGTTTCTATTACCGTCAACGGCCCTTACCACAGTGTCGGCCTCTTTTTTGATCAGGTCAGCAAGCTCAACAGAATAGTGAGCATCACCAGTGTGACAATGGCCAGTCCGAAAAAGGAAGGTCCCGATATGCTCCTCAACTCCAACTGTGAACTGAAAACGTATCGCTTCACAAACAAGGCGATCTCAAAACCGAAAGCGCAAAAAGGAAAAAAATAGGAGCTTTTCCGATGAAAAAAAACAGACACATTTTTTTCAAGCTGCTCCCATCATTTCTTTTATTTGTTTCCCTTGTTGTTGTCTCCCATCAATGCCCGGCTCAAGAAAAACAGAACAAGGCAGAAACAGTGAAACAACCAACCAAAGAGTCAATCGTTTCCATTCTCAAGGACGATTCGTTTGAATACACAATCGAAGATCGCAATGATCCCTTTCTGCCCTTTCTGACAGAAGAAAAGAAGCCGGAAGTCGACATGAACGAAATCGTTGACATTAATGGGGAACTTACCGGCATGCAGTTGTTTGAACCCGGCCAGTTGACCCTTGTAGCCATTGTGCAGTCCGGCTCAAAGCAGCTTGCCATGGCCCAGGACTTTACCGGAAAGGGATACATTCTGACCAAAGGCATTAAAATCGGCAAGAGAGGGATTATCACCGATATTATTCCCAACCAGGTTATCGTCGAAGAAACAGCCTATACCAGAGCCGGCAAGAAACTGACCAACGAAATTATTATGTATCTCAAGCAAGAGGGGGAAGAACTGTAATGTACCCGAAGTCCGTAAATCGCTATCTCATCCTGCTCTTATTTCTGTGTCTTTTGTTATTGTCCGCTATTGACAAAACGGTTTTTGCCGCCCAGGCATCTCCACAGACCACCGACG
This sequence comes from uncultured Desulfocapsaceae bacterium, assembly GCA_964558875.1. Taxonomy (GTDB): domain Bacteria; phylum Desulfobacterota; class Desulfobulbia; order Desulfobulbales; family Desulfocapsaceae; genus CAZLGM01. The sequence continues at coordinate 8,413 of CAZLGM010000027.1, read as the reverse complement.
GCTCGTATTTTATCCAGGATATCAAGGCGGACATCTCCGCCCAGAAACTGGAAATGGTTGTCCATGGAAATAGTCCACCCACCTTTACTCAATATGAGACATTTAATCCATTCAGGATCGTTATTGATATCGCCGAGGCGCAACTCAGCCAAGACCTGAATGTTAACAAACTGCTGCCCAAAAACCCACTCGCAAAATTGAAGGCCACCCCCCTCAAACAGCAGGACATTCCACTTGTCAGGTTTGAACTGCAGATTCCCAATGATGCATCCTACAGTGTCGATAAAGACGGCAATAATCTTGTTGTCAAAATAACAACCGACACTGCTCTGGTTTCAAAAAAGAGCAGCCGGGCAGCACAGGCTCGGTCAACCCTTAAGCTTCTTGATGTCACAACTGAATCTGACCAGACCAAGGTCCTCATTTCGGCTGACCAAACTATCACCAGCTACAACAGCGATATCGTTGCAAAAACCAAAAATATGCCCGATCGTATGTTTATCGATATCGACAACGTCAACGGTAAGAACCTTCCAAAGGAGCAGTCGATCACTAACAGTGTCATCAAACGAATTCGGGTGGCAAAGCGTGGAACAGGCGTGCGAATCGTTTTTGACTCGAGTTTGGACAAACTGTTCAGCTATTCAATCACACCCGATCCGGAAGGACTGCTTGTGGTAGTCACTCAGCCAACTGAAAAATCCAAGGCTCAGGGTGATCAAAAAGTTGCAGGTAAGGAAACAAATTCAACCGACTCAACACTGGATGCCCTTCTCGATTCTTCCAAAGAGACTGTTGAAACAGGGCTTGCAGCAACGCCCGGTTCCACAAGTTCCGGCGAAGATATCCTCGATAAATACGATTTTTCCGGATACAAAAAGAAACGGATTTCCATCGATTTTTATAAGATTGACATTCATAATATCTTTCGCTTGTTGCGTGAAATTACCGATCTCAATATTGTCGTTGACGAAGCGGTCAACGGGACATTGACCCTGGCCCTCAACGACGTCCCCTGGGATTTCGCTCTGGATATTATTCTCAACCTGACCGACCTGGAAAAGGAAGAACGATACAACACCATCGTTATATATCCTAAAAAGAAGAAATTCGAATGGCCGACCCGGGCTTCTGACAATCTGGAAGTTAAAGTGGATATCGAAGTTGTCCAGGAAGAGGAACTTGTGGTCAAACGGGCAGCCAGCCAGCCCAAGGAGATCATTCAGGCCAAGTCCCTTTTACGCATGGCCCAAAAAGAAGAAAACAGCAACAATCTGACGATGGCCGCCAGCTATTACGAGCAGGCCTTCAAGCTGTGGCCAAAAAATCATAATATTGGCGATAAGCTGGCATCTCTGTACCTTGTCGGGCTGAAGATGAATGCCAAGGCGGTCAATTACGCCAAAAGGAGTCTGCGAATCGAACCAAAGAACTCCAGGGCCGCTCTTTATGCCGCCATTGGACTGGCCAACATGAACCGATTTCCGGAAGCTATCGAATACTTCAATCAGTCAGTGAGTGACAGTCCTTCCTTAAAAGATGCACTGGTCAGTTACGCGACTTTTAGCGAAAACAATGACCAGCCCGATGCAGCGCTGAAACTTCTTGATAAATATGAGTCATATTATGGTGATAACCTAAACACTATGATCTCCAGAGCCCGTATTTACGACAAACTTGGCCAGACAGAAAAGGCCACTGCCCAATATAGGGCAATTCTTCATTCAGGCTTTCAACTGCGGCCCGACATGAAGAAGTTTATACATGGGCGCATAGCCGCAAAAAGCATGACTGCGGGTGAATAACTGAGATGTCAACCGTTTTGAATACTGATACCAATTTCGGATCATCCAATTCGTTTATGAGGTTTGTTATGAAATCGATCAGGTTGTTCCTGCTATTCAACACTCTAATCCTGGTCCTGCTGGGTCTTGTCTCCTGCAACGTCAAGACAGCGGACACGGACAAAGAGTTGATTCCGAAATCAGAAATAACAGGAAAGAAAGAAAAAGAAGAGGTAAAAGACAACACACTGCCTGTCCGTTATCAGGCACCTGCCTATATGGTCGGAAAACAGACCAGAGAAGAGTTGGACATGGCCACCGATGATGTTGCCTTGAAGGTTGGAGCAAACATCACTTCCACCGTCGGTCCGCAACCGCTGATTGCCATTCTCAAACAACTGGCCAATCTAAAAGGAATGAATGTTTCCTGGGCCAGCGACGTCGATCAAAGTGTACTGGTTGATGTGGACATCAGTGCCAATGATGATTTTTTCCTGGCCATCGACAACCTACTCCGTCAGGTTGACTACTTCCACGAGATCAATGGCAACACCATTATCATCAAGTTTAAAGAAACCAAACGGTATCATGTCGCCATGCCGTTTACCAAGCAGACCTATGAAACGGCCACCGGCGGTAATATGCTTGGTTCCGAGGAAACCGCTTCCAACATTGAGGGAACCATCCGGCTCGATTCACGGGGCAATGAATTCGATATTTGGAAGAATATCGAAGACAATCTGAACTCTATCCTGGAGGTGTGGACTACAGAAGCAGTTACATCTGTCAGTGAAGAAGGTGAGGAGAATAAAGATACAGCTGAAACCACAGAAGAAACCGTAACATCTGAGGCAAGCAGTTCCGGCACATTGTCCAAGGCCACCCGCCAACGATCCCAAAACACTAATACTTTCTTTATCGACAAGCCGGTCGGTGTTATCACCGTCACAGCTCCAAGGCCTTTACAGGTTCGAGTTGATAACTATTTCAAAAAGCTGAAAAGTGAATTGTACAAACAGGTTTCCATCGAGGCCAAAATCATTGAAGTTCAACTCTTGGACCACTCATCCATCGGTCTCAACTGGAACCTGATTTTAAAAAATCTGAGCTTCGGCGCTCAATTGAAACTTGACAGGGTTCACAGTGATAAATTGTCTGACACCAAGTCAACAGTCAGTACCTCCGAGTCCTCTCGAACCAGAGCATATGACTATCTGGCAACCGATTCTCGGACATCAGATACCGGGTCCGCCGGCTCAACTCTTAAAGACACCTCAAATGTGACTGTAACCATCGCCGATACAGTTACCAGGACATTCGGCGGTACCATCGGTCTGGCCACCTTTAACTTTGACGACTTTATCAACATTCTGGAAGAGCAGGGAAAAACGACTATTCTCTCCAATCCGAAGCTCAGTGTGCTCAATGGCCAGCCTGCTCTTCTCACAGTGGGTCGTAACGTGACCTATATCGACGCAGTTGAATCCAATGTTTCCGAGGCGGGTATTATCACCTATACATTTAAAACTGAACGAGTGCTGTCTGGTGTGGGTATGTCATTGACGGCAACTATTTATAACGACAACAAGATCATCCTCAACCTTGTACCAGTTGTGGCTCAACTGGAAGAACCGATCTTCTACGAAACTATCGGAATTGGGCGGGTTGGTCTGCCTGTCATCAACGTTCGAGAAATGAGCACAACCGTAAAAGTGAATAATGGTGAAATGCTGGTTATCGGCGGCCTGATCAGAAGTACAAACGACAAGGACGGCACTTTTATGCCGCTGCTCGGTAAAATTCCGCTGGTGCGCTATCTGTTCGGTTATGAAGAAAAAACGGTTGACAAGAAAGAATTGATCATTCTTTTACGACCTAAAATTATTTAGTGACATACTCGTCTATACACCATAAACAACAACTTTTTAAACGGTATTTCACTGTGATTCAGGTACGAAAACTACCAAGTCACTTATACCCTTGCGGTGTTAAAGCTCTTTTCTCCAGCATCATTAATTACGAATTTTCTGGGAGAACATCATGAAAAAACTGTTTTATCTGCTCTGTCTGTTCTCAGCGGTTTTCCTTTCCGGGTGTGGCCAGACTGTTGTGGAGACATTGAATGTGCCACCCGGCCCACGGTTAAGTGGTGCCGGTGCAGGCAGAACAATCGTCATTCTGCCATTTGCCGATTATACCTATGCCTCCAACCTTGCAGCGGCCCATCGCAGGAATCTCGCCGTCACCGAAACGCTGACAGACAGACTGGTCGCCAACGGTTTCAGCCTGCCGGTTCAGGAGGATGTGTTTTCCTACCTTGTTGACCAGAAGATCATCAATATTACCAGTTACGATGATATTGCCTCCAAATCGATCAGCATCGAGCTTGAGAATGACTGGTCCGACCTGATGAAAACACATCTTCGCAAATATCAACAGGAACAGATGTTACGCAAGGCAAATAAGATTTCAGAAAGTCCTGGTACCCACGCATTGTCCAGAGAGAACGTCAGTAAAATTGGCCGGACATTCAATGCCGATTACATTGTGCGCGGACGGATCTTAGAATATAAAACTCGACAGGAAGGAACTTGGGCACCCTGGAAAAGAGGACTTCTCCCATTTATTACCGGAACAACCAAGCAGGTTCTCTGGGGTTTTGCCGAATCAGATTATTACGACACTTTGAACCAAATGGTATCCGGCGGCATACTCGGTGCCACAATAGGGAGTACAGCTGATCATCCTTACCCTAAACACAAGGAGATCTTCGGGGATGCAGGTATTAAAGCCAACACCGTGGTATGGGCAGCCGCAGGCGCAGTTGCCGGCAAACTCTCAAGCCACAGCGGCAGGATAGACCAGGCGGTTGTTCAGCTTCGGGTCTGGGTGCAGGAAGCGGTGAGCGGTAATGTGGTCTGGACCAACCGTGTTGATGTCAAGGTTTCACCTGAGTCTGTTCTTGCCGACGGACAGTATGATGAATTGTTCAACAGCGCAATCAACAAAGGAGTGACTACTCTGGTAAACGATTTTGTCTCTTACGGTCTATAAAACCCTCGTTCTTTTCATAAGCCTGAATTCGTAAAAAAAGGGTGGCTCCTGTTGCAGGAGCCACCCTTTTTTATTTACTGGATTTGATAAACGATTCTACGTTGCGGAATCGCTTGATGTTTAATTGGACTTCTTCTCGCTCTGTTCCTGCTGCTTCTTCTTTGAATTATGATAGAGAGCCGCAAAGTTGATAGGCTCCATCTGAAACGGGACAAACCCGCCATCCACTGAAACCTGGCTGATGATCTGCCGGGTGAAGGGGAACAGCAGGGTCGGGCAGTCAACCGACAGGACCATTTCCAGATGTTCTTCAGGAATGTTTTTCATCAGATAAATAGCAGCGTGCTCCACCTCAATGATGAACATCACTTTCTCTTCATCTTTGGTCGTCACCTTTGAAGTCACTTCGATAGACACTTCATAGTGATCATCGTCAACTTTTTTATTCTTCAACTGCAGATTCACCTGAACCTTTGGTTCCGACTGCTGGATAAACATCTCCGGTGCGTTCGGGTTCTCAAAGGAGAAATCCTTGAGATACATCTTCTGCATTCTAAATTCCGGTACGTTCTGCTGTTCGGAATTTGCACTTGTTGCTTTTTCTTCAGCCATTATATGGACCCCTTTTCTCGATAATTATATACCGGTTCATGTGAACCATTTCCGTTTAAAACACAAATTGGCTATTCAACTATAAATTCCCCAAAGACGCAAAGAAAAACAAAGTTCAACCGAAACAGGATGACACGTTTTCTCCATCCTTTAACAATTCCTGTTACAGGATATCCTACAGCAATTGCTTCAAGAACTCTCCGGTATGAGATGCGCTGATGGCCGAGACCTGTTCAGGCGTGCCGCTGGCAACTATTTCACCTCCCTTTTCGCCTCCTTCAGGACCGACATCAATAACCCAGTCAGCAGTTTTGATCACATCCAGATTATGCTCAATAACAATCACACTGTTGCCGTTATCGACCAGTCGCCCAAGGACATTGAGCAAGTGCTGGATATCTGCAGGGTGTAGTCCGGTTGTCGGTTCATCGAGGATATACAAGGTCTTTCCCGAGGCCCTCTTTGATAATTCCTTTGCCAGCTTGATCCGCTGGGCCTCCCCTCCAGAGAGGGTCACCGACGATTGACCCAGGGTGATATAAGACAAACCGACATCGTAGAGGGTCTGCAGTCGGTTCTTTATCGGCACCACATTGCCAAAAAACTCCAGCGCCTCCTCAACGGTCATGGACAGAACATCATGAATATTCTTGTTCCGATATCTTATTTCCAGCGTTTCCTGGTTGTATCGTTTGCCGTTACAGGTTTCGCAGACCACATAGATATCCGGCAGAAAATGCATGGCGATCTTGATCACTCCATCTCCTTCACAGGCCTCACAACGACCACCCTTCAGGTTAAAACTAAAACGCCCGGGCTTATAACCCGCTGCCCTGGATTCCGGCAGCTTGGAAAAAAGCTCACGGATGGGGGTAAAAACTCCAGTATAGGTCGCCGGATTGGATCTTGGCGTCCGGCCGATTGGGCTTTGATCGATATCAATAATCTTGTCAATGTATTTCAAGCCGGAAATGACGGTTCCATTCAGCTTGCAACGATCGTTTCTTTGCCGCAGACCCTTTTTCGCCATTTTAAAAAGCGTTTCAATGACCAGCGAGCTCTTTCCCGAACCGGAAACGCCGGTTACACAACATTTTACCGACAATGGAAAAGTAACATCGATTCCTTTGAGGTTGTTGACCAGGCAATTCTTAAGGACCAGATTGCCCGCTTTTCTCTTTTTGACTTTCCTTCTTTTAGAAGGAATATCAATTGCCTTCTTGCCAGACAGGTAGGCTCCGGTCAGCGAGGTCTTATCACCTAACAATCGATCCACCGGGCCTGAGAAGACAATCTCTCCACCATGAACGCCGGCCCCCGGTCCCATATCCAGAACATGGTCGGCTGACAGAATGGTGTCCGTATCATGTTCAACGACAATGACGCTGTTACCGAGGTCGCGAAGCTCAAGCAGGGTATTAATCAGCTTACGATTGTCCCGCTGGTGAAGACCGATACTCGGTTCATCGAGAATATAGAGAACCCCGGCCAGCCTGGAACCGATCTGGGAAGCCAGCCTGATTCGCTGGGCCTCTCCCCCGGAAAGCGTTGCTGAACGTCTCTCAAGGGTCAGGTAGCCAAGCCCTACATCTTCCAGAAAAGAGAGCCGATCGACGATTTCTTTCAAGATCGACTCACCTATTTTGCGCTGCTGTGACGTTAAGGGGAGCAGTGGAAGATCAACCAACAGCTTTTCAATAGAAAGGCTGGTTACTTCATAGATATTCATCGAACCTATTCTGACGGCCAGAGCTTCCGGTTTCAGCCTTGCTCCATGGCATGCCGGACAGATCTGCTCATTCATGAAACGGCTCAGCTCTTCACGAATCATCTGTGACTGCGTTTCGTGAAAACGCCTGCCCAGCTGCGGGATGACGCCTTCAAAACTTCTTTGGGCCGTCATAAACCGCCTTGCCTTTTGATACTTAAAGAGGATTTCCTCTCCTTTTGAACCGTAAAGAATGATATCCCGCATTTTCTTCGGCAGCTTTTCAAAAGGTGTTTTCAACGAGAAGCCGTAGTGGGATGCCACAGCAGCCATCATCTGACCGGTATAGGTTTCCTCTTTTCGCCATCCCCAAGGCGCAATGGCACCCTGAAGCAGGCTTTTGGACTGGTCGGGAACCACCAGGGACGGATCAAAAAACTGTTTAACGCCCAGGCCGCCGCACTCGCTACAGGCTCCCTGAGGGTTATTGAAAGAGAACAACTGGGTGGACAGCGCCGGCATTGAAATGGAACAGTCATGACAGGCCGCCAGTTCACTGAACAGCACTTCTTCACCATCATCCGGGAAATGGGCCAGTAGAAATCCCTGGGTCAGTGTAACAGCCGTGTTGACAGAGTCCGACAGACGACGACGGATAGTTTCTTTTATTTGAAGACGATCAACAACCACCTCTATGGTGTGTCGAATATTCTTATCAAGGGAACTGACATCATCGCAGTGCAGGATATCGCCATCGATTCTGACCCGGACAAACCCTTCCTTTCTGATCCTGGCCAGCAGTTGCTCATGTCTGCCTTTGCGGTTGCTGACCAGGGGGGCGAGCAGGATAACCTTTGTCCCTTCCGGCCTGGAAAGGAGTTGATTGACCATATCCTCAATGGATTGAGATTGAATAGGCTGTCCGCATTCGGGGCAGCAAGGGGTTCCACAGCGGGCAAACAGCAGCCGCAGGTGATCATAGATCTCGGTGACGGTTCCAACAGTTGACCGCGGATTTTTCGATGTTGTTTTCTGCTCAATGGATACAGCCGGAGATAATCCCTCCAGCGAATCGACATCGGGTTTGTCCATCTGGCCGAGAAATTGTCTGGCATAGGTTGACAGTGATTCAACATATCTTCTCTGGCCTTCTGCGTACAGGGTATCAAAGGCCAAAGTCGACTTTCCGGAACCGGATAATCCTGTAAACACCACCAGACTGTTGCGCGGCAGATCAACGTCGATATTTTTTAGA
>CAZLGM010000026.1:0-20832 GCA_964558875.1 uncultured Desulfocapsaceae bacterium | reverse complement strand
ACTCCAAAGTGAATATCATCGGAACACAAAAAGTGACACTGTTTAGACAGGCCGACACAACACTGTTAAGCGATCAGTTTGTGCGAAAATTTCCTCGAGTGAAATTTCTGGTCGGCCATACCAATAGCCGAGCACCACGGTTTGAAACCATGGAAGATGTGACTCCTGAAGATGTCAGGAAGATCGAGAGATCATGTCTAGGCGGATGTGTGGCGGCGCTAAGGCAAACATTTGAAATGTATTATTATCAGGGCCTTAACACAGATTTTAAACTCCTGGTCATATTGGGCAATGGTACCGAGATCAACGGGTTGCTCTATTATTTTGATCGGTTTGGCAAAGCCTATACAGTGACGGAAATTCAAAAGTCGACGATGAAAAAAATGGTGTTTGGTTCCTGTACCAAGGCCTTGGCTGAAATGGGGGATAGCTTTTCCATTGGCTGCATGCCTAAACCTATGGAAGGGTTTAAGGCGCTACATAAATTAACCGGAATCCGTCCTACCCTGTTTTCGACAAAAAACAAACAACTTGTAAAGTTGCTGGTCGCTACCCTGGTGACTTGGAGGAATCGTGTCAAGCTGATAAAAACCGGAGTGAGACTGGATATGCTGCCATCTTATTGGGATGATAGTATAGTTGATATTCCACCTTTATCGAAACAGGACAAGGAAAAAGATTTCATAGAATGGCCCTTGCCTCCATTAAAAGGGGAGGAACAAAAAGCACTTTTGAAAGAGGCCAGGAGAGAGTTTCTCTAGCCCGATTTTCATCACTCCAGGCAAAACACCAAACCGACAACACCTAGTGTTAGGCTGAGATTTATTGAAAATCAGAAAACTAAATATTCTTCAGGATTATACATACTTTTTCAAGTAACCAATCGAGTGACGTAAGAATGTTGCTACATACTCGCAGCCTCTTCTAGGGAGCGGCAATATTGAATTGTGGTTGTGCCCTTTGAGTAGCTGTTTGGTTGGTCACTTGCTTGCTGATATCCCGCAAGAGTCATTTGATGGCGCCCATCGGGGTCATAGAGAATGACATGGTCGATGCGTTGGAGGTCTGTCAGATCTTCCAGGATAGCCGGTAAGTTGTCCTGCTCTTTGTTTAAACGATCAAAACGGACAAAGGCGCAGGAGAAACGGGAGATCATGGTCTGTTTTAATTGCTCGCCCATGTCTTTTTCAGAAGCAGCTGTGCCAATGATGCCTCCGCTGGTAGATCGGGTGTCGATGACGGTAATCGGGTCACCGACCTTGATCTCACCACTTTTGATAACGATAGCAAAGATGCCTTCCCTGGGCATGACACAATCACCGGCCTGATGATAAATGGCGCAGCGGTGGTGGCAGACCTTGCCGAGTTGGGAGATGATCACTTCGGTTTCGCCGACCTGCAGGTGGGTGCCCACTTTCAGGTTGGGCAGGTCGATTCCGGTTGTTGTGATGTTTTCGGCAAAATTTCCGGCAACAACATCAAGACCCTTTTCCCGCATATAGTCGATGGATTCCTGGGCCAGAAAGCTCAGCTGTCTATGCCACTTCCCTCCGTGAGCATCACCCTCAACACCAAAGTTCTTCAGCAAGGTTGCCGACTCGACATTTTTTTTACGGATTCCTTTCCTGTCACTTATGGAAATGGCAGATATTTTCATGGTCGCTCCTGGTAAATATTGTCACATTGTAGTAATTTGCCATTCTTAACATAAGGCGCGGGAGGTGCCAAATAAAATTTAGGGAGTTTACTGGATTATAAATGATTGGGGATCAAATGGATAAACTGTTTGAAATCATGCTGCGATTTACCGGGAAAGAATATTCGGTAGTGTACAGACTTCTTTCCATGGTGCCGGGAACCATTGTTTTTCTTATTATTTCTCCGTTTTTTCTTTTTTTCCCAGCGAGATATCTGGGTACATTGGTGCCTTTTGGTTTGAACCGACCTGTGGAATTAGCAGTGATGACAATTGCAGTGTGCATTTCCATGCTCCTGATGTTCTGGTCGCTATATGTTTTATGGTTTGATGGTAAAGGCACTCCTGCACCCATTGCCCCAACTAAGAAACTGGTAACCTCAGGTCCATACAAGCTTGTGAGAAATCCCATCGAGTTGGGAACGGATCTCTATTTTCTGGCGCTTGGCACCTGGTTTGATTCCCTTTCCACAGGATTGTTCTGTATGATATTCGGGATGTCACTGGGGCTCGGATACATAAAACTGATTGAGGAGAAAGAGTTGAAGCTGCGTTTCGGTCAGGAATACGAACAGTACAACAAAAAAACTTCATGTATCATCCCGGTACTGTTTTAAAAGGAGGGTTGATTTGAAGAAAAGGATATTGATTATCGGGGCCACTGGATTTATCGGCCCGGCCTTGGTTGAAGAGTTTTCTCTGGCCGGTTTTGAGGTGGTCTGCGGGGTTCGTAATCTGGAAAAGGCAAAAAAGCAGCTGCCTTTTCCCAATGTGGAGCCGCTTGAGATTAATCTCAATAACGATATCGACCCGGAAGTCTGGTTGGAGCGGCTCAAGGCAATCCGCATCGACGGTATCCTCAATAATGCCGGAATTGCTAATGCATTCGGTGGTCAGTCAATTGAAAACGTCAATTTCAGGGCACCACTGGCCCTGTTTGAAGCGGTTCGTCGATTCAATAAAACACCCGGTGAGTACGGTTTTTCCAAGGCCGGCATACGGATAATTCAGATTTCCACAACCGGAGTAAACTGGCCGGATCATAAGGAATTTGATTATCCTGCATCGAAAAAGAAGGCTGATGATGCCCTGCTGGCGATGGATGACCTGGATCGTGTCATTATCCGGCCTAATATTGTTTACGAGCCGGAACGAGGCCATCTTCTTCTGGAGCAGATATCCAAGATTCCGATAATTTTTTATATCTACGGTGGCTTTATTCAACCAATATTTTGCCGTGAGCTGGCAATCGGGGCCACTCGGATCATGAACCGAACAAATGACGACTGCCCGCATATTCTCCATGCCTGTGGACCTGATCAGCTGACCTGGGAGATGATCTTTTTTGCGTCAAGGCGGGCGTTGGGAGGTCGCCACGCCATATTCATTCCGGTGCCTTTGAAACTTGCCCAGTGGTTTACCATGGCTGTCCAGCTCCTGCCTGAAAAGGTTCTTGTTCATTTGGGAATTCTGTCAAAAATGGATCCAGAGACTATACTGATGATGACCAGAGGCTCCATATGCCGTAATTCAAAGTGGTCACCCCAGGCCCATATTCGTTCGGTCAAACTGTATAACGTGTACAGGGCATACAAGGCTGGCAAGGACCACTACACCAGCTATCTCGACAAACTGCGGAAAGAAAAAACCGACAATTATGAGGACTCCATCCTCATAGACAACGAATTCTGCGAATAGTTTCCAACTCTGAGTATCCATCAGCACAATCATCACTATTTTTTCGTGATTGTGGATTGAGGATGATTTGAAAAAACCCATTGGGTATGGGATAATATAATAAAGAGCAACTCTGAATTTCCGTACACCGTGTGTGGAAACAAAGAGTGGAGAAACCCCTGTGGTAACCAAAATCATAGTGGATTGCTTTGAAACTTATTGAGGAGGATGATATGGAAAAGAATCTGAACATCAGAAAGGTGATTACACCGGTTGATTTTTCCAAAAATGCCGATTTCATTGCCAGATCAGCCATCTATATCGCCGGTACATTCAAGGCTTCCCTCACATTCGTCTTTGTTGTCCAGAACTTTGAAGATTATTCCGGTTTTTTTGTTCCGGAAATGAATATGCCGAATCTGGAGAGGGATCTCCACCTAAATGCTGAAAAGAAAATGCAATCCTTCTGCGAAGAATACAACGCACTATGTCAGGAGCATGGTGTGGCTTCCTTTACAAATAAGGTTCTTGTGGGGGATGTTGCCGACCAGATCACCGAATTTGCCATGGAGGAAGATGGTGATCTGATTGTTATGGGAACCCATGGTTACAAAGGGCTGGAAAAGGTGATGTTCGGCAGTGTGGCTGACAAAGTCGTCAAGATGGCCCATTGTCCGGTCACTACAATAAATCCATATACCTGTTGCGAGTAGGCAATCACGAATTCATTCAGGTAATCAGAGTGTCCTCTCACCCAAGGTAAATAACAATAATAGCACTGATTCAGCTCATAAGCTGACAGGGTGGTTATTCCCCGGGTATAGTCGGTTCAATGGTACAGAGAACCGAGTTGCCCGCGGAAGTGTTCTCTGTTTCAGACCTGCCCATAAGTTGAGTGAAAGATATACCGGAGAGAAGATAGAAGGTCAGGGTGGCCCTGCTATAATCCGGCTGAGGGAAGAAATCGTCTATAGCCTGTTGCCACTCGGCGTCAGGCCAGTCTGGCTTTTTGATATTTCCATTAACAAGTAGAGTGTTCAGTTGCTTGTCCATTTGGGCGTGCAGAGAGACAGTTCTTTTTCGAAATTCGTTCAGCGTCTTGATCCCGCTCTCCGCTGTATCAGTTCCTAGTGCCGGCAGGGATAGACTGAAAAGCTCTTCAACTCCTCTATTGCTCATTTTTTCATAGGTTTCAAAAAGCCCTTCCACTGCCGATTTCCTGTGGCTGATCCAGACGGGAATCTCGTCGGAAGCCCAGTGGCTGAACAGGGTCAGCCATGCTCTGAACCGGTGATTCTCTGTTATCGAAGAAAGCGGTTTCGTCTGGGCTTTCAGCTTGGACAATGATGGATCGTTGCTATTACCATCGCCTTTACCCTGGAGATTCGACAACATTTCCGTCTGCATGGTATCGATGGAACTCATCTGTTCACTAAGCTGTTTTTCCTCTCTGTCGATTATTTCCGCTAGTTTCAATAGAAGCCGTGCCTGCCAGAGTTCAAGAGCTGTTTTTTTATCCTCTTGCTTTTTAACGGATTCGGTCCCGGCAAAAAGAGCTGAGAGAATCCCGCCGGAAGATTCTGCCCTCTGTCGTCCATGGTCGGTTATAGAGGCGAGAGTCATCATTTTCAACTGGTCGATAAAATCGGACCCATGGGTGCGAATCTCTTTCAACAGATGCACAAAGCCTTGCCGATCTTCCTCTGTCAAGGGGCATGGGATATGTACTTGACAGAAGACCGTATCCATGAAAGGATCAGTTGACGACTCCAGTGTAGTATCGGACAGATCATCAATTGGGCAAAGACAGTAAATCGTTTCGAAACAGGATGCCAGGGGCAGTCCGATCGTGCTGTCGATAATGGTGTCGGGAAAATAGAGAGGTGAGAGAGCTTTCATATGAATAAGACCAAAGAACGGATAACCTTGATAATCATCGCAGCTGTTTATCTGCTGTTCAACCTTCGGCCATCCCCGGATCTGTATGTCACTGTCCGCTCAACTCTGTATCAGATTCTGATAACAGCGCCATATGTGGCAGGAATTACATTTGTCATTGTGGCAATCCTGCAGTATATGGCGGATGGGAAAAAGGTGCCCTGGGATAGACGACTTCGACTGTTTTTCACCATAGGAATAATTGCCGGCTTTGTCTACGCAATTTTTGAACATACCGGGGTCAAGTAAGCGGGTGATAATTACCATTATTAAAAGCGATCCTTTTCTCTTGAATGACTTCTACGGACCGTTTACAGGGCGTTCGTAAAAATGATGCTGGTAGCCAATGTTTTATCTGCATGTCTCAAATAGAACAGAAAACCTGATCAATCATCTGGCCGCTGTAGTTGATGCCGATCGTTCAGTGTCGTTCTTTGAACAGGAGATATTTCTTATCCAGAGCCGGGGCATGGAGCGAATGTTGTCCCAAAATCTGGCTGAACTGTTTGGCTGCTGGTGTAATTTCAACTATCTGCTGCCGCTGGGATTTCTAGACCTGATCGCTGAGCGGTTGGGGATGGGGATTGCTCCAGATTTTTTTGATCGAGAGGTGTTGACCTGGCGGTTGGAAAAACTGCTGAGGCAGCTTGATCATCCGGTCTATGATCCGTTGCAGAAATATCTTCAGGGTGAGAATAAAGCGCTGAAGCGATATCAGCTGGCACGTAAACTCGCCAATGTGTTCGACCAGTATCAGATGATGCGTCCCGATATGCTGCGGAGCTGGGACCAGGGGAAAACTGTTTCCAATCATTCTTCCGAGAAATGGCAGATAGCCATCTGGCAACAGCTTCAGGTTGACAGCGTGGTTTCTCCACACCGTGGAGTTCTCATAGGACAGCTCATTGAAACACTGAAAAACACAAAAAAGCTGTCAAGTCAACTACCCGGACGGGTTTCAGTTTTCGGCCTCCACAGTATGCCGCCACTTTTTTTGGAAGCACTCAGTGGACTCGCTCTTCACACCCAGGTTCATCTCTATCTCCTGTCTCCATGTGAGCTCTACTGGGGCAACCTTGACACCCGACGCCGGCGGATTGGCCGGCAAATCAAGGCATTGAAAAAAAGTGAGCAGGTGAAAACGGTTGGTGAGCCTGTGCATCCGCTTTTGGAGACCCTTGGCCGCCAGGGAAGTGAATTCCAGGAGATGCTGCTTGAGCAGATCGATTTTGAGTTAGAGTTCAAATCATTTGAAGTGCCGTTAAATGATTCTATACCGCTGCTTCTCCATCGCATCCAAGCCGACCTGCTTGCCGGACAGATTCAACCGGTCGAACAAAGGGGAAAGGCGGTGATACAAGACGACTCTCTCTTGATCATTTCCGCTCACTCAAAAGTAAGAGAGATGATGATCTTAAAAGATCATATTCTGGACTGGCTGCACACAGATCATGAACTGGTGCCGCGGGATATTGTTGTCATGGCTCCGGATATCAGCGAATATTCTTCACTGATTCCGTCGATATTTGAAGAGCTGCCCCATTCGGTCGGTGATCGGACCATGGAAATCCGTAATCCGTTTGTGGGGGTCTTTCTGGATTTTCTGGAAAAGATGGACGGACATTTCGGTTGGAGCGAGCTGCTTGATCTGCTGTTTCAACCGTCTGTGTATCCCCGGTTCGATCTGACTCCCGTAGATTTCGATCTGTTGCGCCATTGGATTGTTGATGCCGGTATCAGGTGGGGACTTTCAGGTGAACAGCGAGCAGAGATGGGTTTGCCATCTTTTGTTGAGACCAGTTGGCGCAGCGGGCTGGACAGGCTGCTTATGGGGTATGCCATTGATGCCGACCAGCCGGTGGACGGGATATTACCATATCGTGATATTGAAGGAAGCAGTGCCTTGCCTTTGGGCGGCCTGTGTCAATTTATCGATCTGATCGATCAGGCACGAATCGATTTTTCGACACCTCGCTCTTTGGCAGACTGGTCCCGGTTACTGCGGGGCTATGCAGAGAACCTGTTTTTTCCCCTGGACGATCCTGAATTCGTTGAGCTCAGCGGTGTGATTAATGAACTTGAAAACTATTCCTTTTTCCACCAGGAACCATTAGAGCTGGCTGTCATCAAACAATGGCTCCTGGCAACGGCTGCTGGCTTCCAACCAAGTGGAGGTTTTTTAAGCGGCGGTATCACCTTCTGTTCCATGTTGCCAATGCGTTCGATTCCTTTTAAGTGCATCTGCCTGATCGGACTGGACAACGGTATGTTTCCTGCACAGGATTTTTACTCCACATTCGACCTGATGGGTGAATCCCATAGGCCGGGAGATCGTTCGAAAAGGGGTGATGACAGGTATCAGTTTTTGGAAGCAATCCTGGCTGCCCGACGACGACTGTACCTCAGCTATATCGGTCAGTCGGAAAAAACAAACGAGCCCATACCTCCATCAGTCGTTATTACCGAACTCCTGGAACTGCTGAAATACAATTACGGTATAGATAACCTGACCCGGAAACATCCCTTACAGCCGTTTCACTCAACCTATTTCACTGAAAAGAACGAACTGGTCAGCTACAGTGAACTGTATTGCCGTGTTGCCGAAAAGCTGAGCCGTTCAAAACAGCATGGCGAGTCATGGTGGACAGGGGAACTGGTCGATGAGCCGGATCAGACAGTTCAACTTTCCTCGCTGTTTTCCTATTTGAGTAACCCGCAGAAATGGTTTGTCCGGGAACGACTCAGTATTCGGTTGGAGAAAGAGTTCGAAGAGGTGAAAGAGCTGGAATCGTATAAACCGGTCGGACTTGATAATTATCTGGTCGATCAGGAGATAATCAGCGATCTATTGTCCGGTCGCAGGGAAGAAGAGAGCTTGTCCAGGTTGCAGATTAATGGATGCTGGCCCCTGGGGTCGCCTGGCCGTCTTGCTTTTTCAGGAAAGACAACCGAACTGAAACCATTCGTCAAACGTATCGGCTCAGTGGCTACTGGAGGTCGGCGACCCGATCTCAGAGTGGATTTGACATGTGGAGCATGGCGGATTACCGGTAGTCTCACAGATCAATATGACAATGGTATGGTTGTTTACAGATATGCAAAGTGTAAGGCCGGTGATATCCTCCGCGGATATCTTTGTTTTCTTTTGAGATCGGAGATCTTACCGGAACCGGGAGACGTGCATGTGATCACCAAGGACAATTGGATTTGCTTCTCTCACAACAAAAAGGCGCCGATCTCTCTTGAGGATCTTTTAGAACTATATCGTCGGGGATGGCACAGACCGATTGAACTGTTCGTCGAACTGGGATGGAGCTTCATTCAAAAAAGAGCTAGGGGAATAACACCGGATGAAGCCGTAAAAAAAGTCCGTAATTCTTTTGATGAGCTTGTAGGAGAAACCGATTTCGGGTCATCGATTCGTGAGCCGGAATGGCAGCTTCTTTTTAGCGGTTTGAGCTCCAAGGAGGTGATAAGCAAAGAGTTTCAACACTATACAGAAACCATCCTCGCCGAAATCTTTTCTTTTGCTTACAGCCCGGAGAAAGGAAAGTCATTTCTTTCTTGATGGGAAAGCGGCACATCCAATAAATGAATGCCAGTGCTATTGCTGACTCGTGTACATGCACTTATTAAATTCATTGATTATTCAAACCAACTTTGATATGACCATCTCTGTAGATGCTTTATGCCAGCGTCTGAGAGGGATTATACACAATATAGCAATACAGAATTGCGGAATCGTTTTCTAGAACGAATCGAATATGGAACCATGGAGACAAGTATGAGAGTTTCTTGTGAACAATGTAACCAGCAGTATATTATTAACGAGGACCATCTGCGGGGCGAAACCAGCCGGTTTCAATGCAAAAAGTGCTCTCATTATATCATTGTTCCAATGCCTGAATCAGCGTTGGAACAGGTAGCGTCTGAGGAGTCAGTAAATGATATTGATTTCGTTGATACGATTGTTAACGAAGAGATAGAGCAGCCGGACAGTGGGGTGGATGAATGGGCGGACTTTGATGATCAGCTCGATTTTGATACGGAGATGGAATCCACCAATGAACAAGATGATTCGGTGAGTGGTTTTGCAAGTTCTACTCAACCGCAGACCTCCCAGGTAAAAAGCTCCGGAACAGGAGTACCCCTCCAGACTATTCTCAGTGTAACTTTTTTGTTGGGCTTTCTTTTCATGGCGGCGATTCTGGTTGTTTTGAATAACCGCTATATTCCAAAACTGATCAATGAACAGATTGACCTTCGCACGGCGGCCATTTCAAAATCGTTCTCCGGGGCTGTCAAGCAGCCGTTGCTTATCCGAAACTATCTGAGGGTGAACCAGGAGGCTGAACGTGTGGCACAATTACCAGGCGTTGCTTACGCTTCAGTTATCAATAAACGTAATATCGTCATTGCGGGTGTTTTTTCAAAACCATCTCTTTTTCAACCAACATTTATGGATATGGTAACCAGAGGTGGTTTTCCCCAGGAGCTGGCCAGGAAAAATAATCTTAATCCCAACGAAAGAGAAAAAAGCGCCGAATTTACCATTGGCGGCCAACCGATTTACGATGTGGCTATCTCCTTGGGTGAAGTGGGTGGAGAAGTGCATGTCGGCCTGTACACCGCAGATATTCAGGCAGCGGTCAAGAAAACTGTAATCCCCCTGTTGGTGGTGATTACTATTTTATTTATTTTTGGCATGATCATTTTTACCATTCTGGCCCGAAACATTTCAAAACCTCTACAGGACCTGACAGAGATGGCTGACAGGATCAGTATGGGTGAAATTGACGAACAGATCCTTCCCAAAGGTCCAAAGGAGGTTCGCGATCTTGGTCGTTCACTGGACCGGATGCGTATTTCCATCAGAGGCGCTTTGAAGAGATTGCAGGGATAGAGTACATGACTGTTTTTAGACAGGGAGGATCAATGAAAAAGAGTGCATTGCCGATAATGACGTTTGCGCTGTTGTTTTTCTGGACATCACTGGTGATGGCGGAAACCTATCAATTATCAATGCTTCCCAGATATTCATCCGAGGAGATTCTCAAACGGATATCACCTCTGGCCAACCATTTGTCAGGATCGACCAATGTAGAACCGTATCTGACGGGTAATTTTGATCAGTATTTAAAAGGCTTACAGAGTGGCACTATCGAGATCGGCTATCAAAATCCGTATATTTATACGTTGGCATCAAACGAGCACGAAGTTATCGGTATGGCCGTAAAGGGGGAATCCGGTGATAAATTCCGCGGGATTATCATCGTTCGTGCCGGCAGCCAGATTGCTTCGATAGATGAACTGAAGGGCAAAAGAGTTTCCTTCGTTGGTCCGACATCGGCGGGCGGGTATCTCTCGCAGAAACTGACGCTCATGCAGGTGGGTATCGATGTTGAGAAGGACCTTGAACTGATTGAAGCGGTTGAGAACAAACAGGAAAACGTCATTTTCTCGGTGTATTCAGGAGATGCCGATGCGGGATTCATCAGAGAATCAGCACTTGGACGCGTCCAGAAATTTGTGCCGCCAAGCGCTATCACGGTGATCAAACGAACAGCCTGGCTGCCTAATTGGGCTCTATCGGTTAAACGATCGTTGCCGCAACAGTTCAAGGTTTTATTGAAACAGAAATTACTAAAATTACAGAAAGGACATCCTGTGTTGAGGGCGTTGAAAGTTGACAGCCTAAGACCGGCGGATGATTCAGAATATAATCCTGTCCGGCAGGCGGCTGGGCTGCCAATGTCCGCGCAGTAATAGTGAATGCACTCCAAGAGCACTTCCTGTGGGCGCTCACGTATTTAGTAGGTGGTTGAAACCACTGCAGAAACCCCGTCACTCATTAAGAGTGAAGTGGAGAACGATCAATGCAACATAATGCCATGAAAAGAACACGTCATATTCTATCAGTACTTTGTTTTGCTTTATTGTTGTCTTCCGTGCCAGCTCATGGCCAGCCAATTTATAAACTCTCCATGTTGCCGAGGTATTTCCCTGAAAAGATCAGGGAAATGATAAACCCGCTAGCCGACTATCTGTCTAAAGAGACTGGATTGATAATCAGACCGGTGTTGACTGATGATTTCACCGAATATGAAAAGGCCCTGAAGGCGAATGAAATCCATATCGGTTACTCCAATCCGCTGGTGTATGTCAATATCGACAGCAGCCATGAGGTTGTTGCCATGGCGGTAAAAGGCAAAAGTGGGGAGAAGTTCAGAGGAATTGTCATTGTCAGACCTGATTCCCAGATATCTGATCTCAGCCAGCTTGTTCATAAGAAAATTATGATTGTCGGTAAAACGTCTGCAGGCGGTTTTCTCTCCCAGAAGATTACCGCCAAAGAGAATGGTATAGATGTTGAAAAAGATACCGAGCTGGTATCGGCTGCAGACAATAAGCAGGAAAATGTGATTATTTCTGTATCCATTGGTGATGTTGATGCCGGTTTCATCCGTGAATCGGCCCTGCATAAAGCTGATAAATATATCGTACCCAACTCCATCAAGATACTGACTCCGACAGCCTGGCTGCCGAACTGGGCGTTTTCAGTGTCCAGGACAATGCCGGAGGAACATCGGAAGATGATTACCAAATGTATGTTGAAGCTGGCCAGAGGTTCCGATGTTATTACCTCCATGGGCCTGACTAAATTTGTAACGGCCGATGATTCCAATTACGATATTATGCGTTCGATAATGACGCAGTGAATCGGTTTCCCATAAGTGGTCACAGAGCGCACCT
The DNA here is from genome assembly GCA_964558875.1 of uncultured Desulfocapsaceae bacterium. Lineage (GTDB taxonomy): Bacteria > Desulfobacterota > Desulfobulbia > Desulfobulbales > Desulfocapsaceae > CAZLGM01. The sequence goes on along the minus strand of CAZLGM010000026.1, from coordinate 8,768 downwards.
GCCGCGGTTGATTGGCAAGCCTTATGTAGCACCAGTACACCACGTCTTGCTTCTTATCATTGTCAGGCACACTCGTGATCGTTTACAATTTTTTCTTCAGGTTAAGTATGTTGCTTACCCTTTGATTTGGTTGCGGTTTGTCTTTTAAATGGTCACTGTACGGATGACAGCTAATCCCGTCGATGGGCTGATCATCTGGGACAGTCCGGTGCAACGGGAAATGAATACCACCATCCATGCGGATTTTTGATTCGGCAGCAGCAGAGCTGCAAAGAGGAATAAATCTCATTGAGGCCAGTGCTGGTACGGGAAAGACCTATGCCATCTCTATGCTGGTTCTGCGCTTCATCACGGAGAAGCAGATTCCCATTGATCGGATCCTGATCGTCACCTATACCAAAGCCGCAACCGAAGAGCTGAAAGAACGTATTCGTTCCCGTATTCGAGAGGCACGGGATATCCTGCTGGAAAGAGCCCAGTCACCAGGTGATGATACCCTTAGCCGCTGGGCTGCTGCGAACTCAGGTAAAAAAGATCTCTTTGTTCGGTTACTCGATATGGCGCTTCTCGACATCGACTCGGCGGCCATCTACACTATTCATGGATTTTGCCAGAGAATGCTGCAGGAGCATTCCCTGGAATCGGGACAGCTGTTCGATGTGGAACTGGTTCCCGATGTCAGCACAACCCGACTTGAGGTTGTCTATGATTTCTGGCGCAAACAGTTGTATCAGCTCGACCCCCGTCACTGTGCATTGCTCACCAGTCGCTACGATACTCCTGAGGCTCTGCTGTCAAGTGTGAACAACAGTTCGCTCGGTGAAGTACGGGTGGAGCCGGAAGCCCCACCATTTCAGGAAGCAGTGGCCGATTTTGACAGGGCCTATGAACATATGGCCCGTTGGTTCCAGGTTCATGGTGACGAATTGCATGGTTTTTTTATCCACGCCTTTGAAGAGAACAAGTTCAGGCCGGTTTTTGTTGCAAATTTTAGCAGCTTGTGGATGGATCTTGAAAAATATTTCTCAGCAAAGTCGGGAAAACCGCCTGAAGGACTTCAAAGTCTTGATCGATTGAATCTTACCAGCCAACTGGATGGCAGACGTCTGCGGGGTGAAAAAAACAAGCTTGATTTTCTTGCCGGCTGGCCCCTGCCGGAACAAGAAATCACCGCTTTGAACAGGGCAATTGGCGAACTGGTACTGGCATTCAGAGTCAGACTGTTTACTCTGCTACAGGTTGAGGTCGATAGTCGGTTGCGGAGCCGGGGAGCGATATCTTTTAATGATCTGATTCTCAGATTAGCCGATGCCCTTAAAGGGAAGCACGGAGATCAGTTTGCTGAAATTCTGGCCAAACGGTACCGAGTCGGTTTGATTGATGAATTTCAGGATACCGATTTAACTCAGTATCACATTCTCTCGACCATCTTCAGCCACAAAAACCACTACCTTTATTTGATTGGTGATCCGAAACAGGCCATATATACTTTCCGTGGGGCCGATATTTTTTCCTATTTCAAAGCCAGAGAGGTGGCCGATTTCAGGCTGACGCTTGACAGGAATTATCGTTCGCATCCCGGTCTGGTTGATGCAATCAATACGCTGTTCTCATCACATCCCAAACCCTTTCTTTTTGATGAACTGACGTATCATTGGGTAGATGGGGCCAGGGACCGGGATCGGTTTTATCTCGCGGACAGGGAGTTGGAGCCGTTGTCGACCGTGGTTTTCTGTCAGCTTGAACCAAATGAAGGGAAAAATCCCAGGTGGAGTTCAGGAAAAGCCACCGATGAGATACTGGGCACTATCACCCGCGAGATCTCTGCTCTTCTGTCTACTGAAAATTCTCCCGTGCTCTGTGAAGATGAGAGTAAAAGATATCTTTCTGCAAAGGATATCTGCGTGCTGGTCAGGGATAACAAACAGGCGCAAAAGTATCGCAGCGGATTCGCACAGGCCGGTATCCCAGCTGTTATGACCGGACGATTGAGCGTATTCGACAGTCTGGAATGTTCTCAGATCATCCTTCTTATGCAGGCTCTCTGCTCTCCTACCAATGTGCAGCGTTTAAAGAACGTCCTGTCGCTGGATTGGTTCGGCTTTAGCGGTCGGCAACTCCACCGGCTGTTTCATGATGAATCCCGTTTTGATCAATATATCAACAGGTTTCACTCCTATTCACAACGGTGGCATAATCAGGGGTTCTGGTCGATGATGAATTCCCTTCTTAAAGAGGAGAAGGTTTTTGAATACCTGGCCGTACGTACACTACCGCAAAGGAGGTTGACCAATATCCTTCACCTGATGGATCTGGTTCAATCCGCCGAAGCCAGAGAAGGCTTAGGTCCTGATCAGCTATTACTCTGGTTAAAAAACAAACGGGAACAACAACTGGGAATTGATGAAACAGAGCTGAGACTTGAGAGCGACGAAAAAGCCGTTAATATCGTCACCATGCATAGTGCCAAAGGGTTGGAATATCCGATTGTCTTTTGTCCATTCCTCTGGTACCGCTTAAATCGATTAAAAAATGAGCGTGAACTGGTCAGCTGCCATACGGACCAGCGGGAACTGGTGGTAGATTTGGGCTCAGTCGATTTCCAGGATCGGAAAGAACGGGCAATCAATGAGCAGATGGCTGAAGAGCTGCGACTCTGCTATGTAGCGCTGACCCGGGCCTCGCTTCGATGTTATGTAATGTGGGCCGATGTTCGGCCACACAGCCAGGTAGCCGACTCAATGAAATCTGCGCTTGGTTATTTGTTGTTCCCCAATGGTCAGGTTTCCTTTGATGAACAACAATCCCGGATAAAAGAACTCAGCAGGCAGACCAAAAGCGAGTATCGGCTCATACTCAAGGATGAAATCAGAGAAAAAAAACTAACGCCATCCGTACAACATCAAGATCTGTCATTGAGCGTAAAGCAGCGTTCAGACCGATCTATGCGTCATGACTACCGCATGTCGAGTTATACAGCTTTGGCTTCGTTGACACTTCATCATCCGGATGATTTACGGATGGAACCGGTTGATGACTCTACCCGAAAAGACGAAGAACGGATACTGGAGCTGCCATCCGGTCCACGGTTCGGCAATGTCATCCATGCTCTTCTGGAAAACATATCGTTTCAAATGATTGCTCAAAGATACGATCTTTCTGCCAAAATCAAACAGGAGTGTAAACGATATGGTGTGGTGGCCGATTATCGGACCGTAGCCATGCTTCTTTACCGTATTGTCACTACACCCCTTGATCCTCTATCCGAACAGGCTGGAAAAGAAGAGCCCCTTCTTGCCGGTCTCAATGAAGACAGTCTACTCAAAGAGATGGGGTTTTATTTCAGGCTGTCGAAAAGCGGGACATCGCAGGTCAATGACATATTAAGAGATGAATCGCTTTATTCACCGCTTTCCCATCGGACAATGGAAGGCTACCTGACCGGCTATATAGACCTGATTTTTCATTTTCAGAACCGCTTTTTTATTCTGGATTACAAGACCAACTGGCTGGGAGATCAGTATGAAGACTATGGTCATGGACAGATGTCCGACTGTATGCGTTCCCATAATTATGGACTCCAATACTGGATATACACTCTGGTGCTGCATCGCTACCTGTCCAGGTGGCATCCGGGATATCGTTTTGAACGTCATTTTGGTGGAGTTTATTATCTGTTTGTCCGTGGTATGAATCGAAAACGGGGAGCAAACGGTATTTTTTACACAAGACCCGACCCTGGTGTCCTGCATCGGTTGGGCAAATGTCTCGGTGGCACACCTAATGCGTGAACACGTCTACAGTCATCTTGATCTTCATTTCGGAAAATTCCTGGCCGGGCGCAGCGGACTGGGCAATGGCGAAAGGGAGACCTTTCGGTCTCTCATTCAGGAGCTGTCGGCGGCACTGGCCGCCGGCCACAGCTGTCTCCGGGTCAATGAGCAGGAGGCTCAACTGCTGAGCAGCGTTCCTCACCTTGTTTCACCTTCCGGGCCAACGCCGCTCACACTCCAGGGAGACCGGTTGTATCTTCATCGTTTTTTTAACTATGAGCAAAAACTGGCCGGTTGTTTATCTAAGATGTGTTCAACCATTGAACCACTGGAAAGTGATGCACTGCTCGATAGCTTTTTTGGAGACGCTTCAGACGATGATCTGCAAAAGGAGGCCGGCCGGGTTTCCCTTGAGAGAAAACTTTCCATTATTTCAGGCGGTCCCGGAACAGGAAAGACCAGCACCGTTTTAAAGATCATAGCCCTTCTGGTTACCGTATACGGAAAGGATTTAAAGATAGGTCTTGCCGCTCCCACGGGAAAAGCAGCTGCCAGGTTGTCACAGTCGTTGGTTTCGGGCAGGGATGCCAACGGTCGTTACCGAATCCTGTCTTCTGTCGGATTGGAGACTATGACCCTGCATCGTTTGCTTGGCGTGGTAAAATACTCTCCGTCGTTTCTTCATCACCTCGAAAATCCGCTTAACTATGACGTGGTTATTGTTGATGAAGCTTCCATGGTCGATCTCGCCATGATGGCAAAGCTGGTTGACAGTTTAAATCACAATTCCAGATTGATACTGCTTGGTGACAAGGATCAGCTGGCATCGGTTGAGGCGGGATCAATCATGGCGGATCTTGTTACCGGGTTGCCGGATAACACCACAACGCTGACAAAGAGTTACCGGTTTGACGGGGCTATTGGCCGCCTGGCCGAATTGATCAATACCAACAGGGCCGATGATGCCTGGTCGTTACTCTGTTCTACCGGGCATGGGGAAGTCGTTGTCAATAGTTCACCGGCCACTGAAGAGTTGGGGCGCCGGTATGAAGAGTATATGAAACAGGCCGGGTTGCCGGCTGATGGAACCAATTGCCGTTTGCTGCTCGCCATGTTCAACAGGTTTCAGCTGCTTTGCGCGGTCCGTAAAGGGAACCGAGGAGTTGACTCCATCAATGGCGCTGTGGAGAGATATTTATCAGCCAGAGGATTTAACTGCACAGGCTCAGAGTTTTATCCGGGAAGACCGGTGCTGATCAGTCAGAATAACTATTCTCTCAACCTCTTTAACGGTGATATCGGTATCTGTCTTGCTGATCAGCAGGGTAGGGTCAAGGTATGGTTTGAGCAGTATGACGGGACAATACGGTCGTTTCTACCGCATCGCCTGCCGAGATGTGAAACGGCCTTTGCCATGTCGATCCATAAGAGCCAGGGATCGGAGTTTGATGAGGCAGTCGTCGTGCTGCCGAAAAACGACAGCCCGGTATTGTCAAGAGAGCTTGTATACACTGCTGTCACCAGAGCAAGAAAACGGGTCGAATTAATATGCTCAAAAGAGATTTTCACCCTTTCTGTGCAACGGCGCGTCGAGCGTGGAAGCGGTTTGAAGAGACTGCTGGAGCAAATAAAATATGATCAATTGGAATGGTAGCCTCTAAAACTATTTATAAAGATGTGCTGCGGGTCTGTTTCAGTGTAGCGCTCCTTCTCTGGCTGCTATCAAAAGCGGATCTGGATACGTTGGCAGATACTTTTTTACTGCTTTCTCCTGCAACCTGGCTGATCACTATTCTGTTTTTTATCATTCTCTGTTCCATGGCGGCGAGCCGCTGGTTTATCATTTCCACTGCCCTTGGTTTTTCCGGTTCATGGTTAACTTATATGGGGTATTATTTTATAGGCCAGTTCTTTAACCTTTTTCTGCCCACCAGCATTGGTGGTGACGTTTTTAAGATTCACTATATTACTCGCAATGGCCCAAAGAAGCTGCTTGGGGCCTATAGTGTAATGGCGGACAGGTTTTTCGGCCTGGCTGCCATGCTGCTCATGGGCGGAGTGAGCGTCCTGGTTGGTCCGAAGGATATGTTACCTGGTGAGTTTCAGTGGGTTCTGTACCTGGCGGCTCTTGGAATTCTTGTATTGTTTCTGTTTATGCCCTTGGGTCACGCTTTTGTTAAAAAAATACAACCGAGAATTGGCGATAAACTGGAGGCCCTTCTCATCATCTGGAAACATCCGTCCACATTTTTCAAAATACTTGCTCTCTCTGTTATACTCAACTGCCTCCTTGTTTCCATATTGATTCTGTTGGCCGCAAACCTGAGCATTGATCTCCATCCTACATACTACTTTGCGATTTTCCCCTTAGCTGCCGCCGTGACAGTGCTGCCGATCAGTTTTAATGGAATAGGTTTAAGAGAAGGGGCCTTTATCTTCTTTTTATCATTGCAGGATGTCACCTTAAACCTTGCCTTAACGCTCAGCCTCAGCCTGTTTGCCATTCAATGTAGCGGCGGAGTTGTTGGCGGAATAGCCTATTCATTGGGATTGCATAAGAAAATGCTTGATTCTTCACCGGATGTCAGTTGAATCATGCGGGTCAATAATAGAGTTTCATGTTGAATTTTTTCTCGACAATGATTGAACAGTTCGATTAACCTGACACCTGAATCCGTGACGGAGTGTGTTGTTTTGTTTGATAACACTTTAATATGTCATGAAATTATTGGATTATATATTTTAATCCAAAAGAAAAATCCGCCCTTCAGGACATCCGCCAGCACTGCATCTTTGCTTGATTTAACCGTCCGATATAGTTCACTATTATTGAACGATTAAATCAAGCAAAGCTACAGCACTGTTGAATGCTCACGGATTCAGGTGTCAGTCAATTAATTACGAGAATTTGATCTCTGCCCAGGAATCATGTCCCTTCATTTCAAGCCGGCGAAATACCTGCTGCCCTATCGTATTCTCAAATTCATGCAGGAGTGGCACTCGCTCCAGTATGCAGATCCGGACAAGGTGATCCGTTACCAGATCCGGAAAATACGTCGTGTTCTTGACCATTGTAATCGTTATGTTCCTTACTACAGGGAGTTGTTTCGTTCTCAGGGTTTAAACCCGGGCGATATCAGGACCCTCGACGACCTGAGGGCTGTTCCGCTTCTTTCCAAGGAGATTCTTCGCAGGCAGCAGGAACGGATGGTTTCTGAAAAAGGGAATCGTTTTTTAAGAGAGCAGTTACTGACCAGCGGTACAACCGGTGAAAAGATATCAATCTGGGTTGATCCGGTGGCCCGGGCGCAGGAATTCGTCCGTTACTGGCTATTTTTCAGGCGGGGTGGATACAGAATTGGCAAACCGTTTGCCGAGTTTTCCAGCGATTTTTTTATTGACCGGGAAAATCCTCTTCAGGCGCTCTATCATAAGAACTCTCTGACTAATCAACTGCTGCTCAATACCTCCTATATCTGCAGGGAAAACGCTGTGGAATATCTGGAGATCATGAGAAAGAACCGGGTGAGTTTTATTAAGTCCAGACCGTCCTCTCTCTATATTTTTTCTCAGTATATTCAGGACAAAGGGGCCATGGATCTTGGCATTCAATGTATCTACACAATAGGTGAAACCCTCTATTCCCATCAGCGGGAATGTATAGAAAAGGTGTTTGGCTGTAAAATCCTTAATTTCTATGGCCATATGGAGAGGGTTGTTGCCATGTCCGAATGCGTGCATGGCAGGATGCATGTGGATGAAGGGTACGGGTTTGTCGAGTTTGAAGAGATTGATCAGCCGGATAGTGGAAAAAGTGAAGGAGTAAAAGCCCGCCTGATCGGTACAACCATGCATAATCTGTGTATGCCGTTTATCCGGTATGACACTGGTGATCTTGTTGAGCCGGCTACGGAACAGTCCTGTCCTTGCGGTATCCGTTCCCGGGTGGTCAAACGCATTTTTGGCCGAATGGAGGATGTTATCACCAGTCAGGACGGAAAAACCTATCCGGCCCTTTTCCTGGTTTTCAATATGATTGATGGCATACGGATGGGTCAGATCATCCAGGACGATCTGACTCGATTCCGGGTCAATATCTATCCGGAAGAACGGCAGTTTGGCGAGTCTCAACGGCTGGAGCTGAGGCATCATCTGGAAAAATATCTTGGGAAAAAATCCAGGATCGATATTGAGGTTGTTGAGGTGGACGGTTTTGAGGTTTCAAAATCCGGAAAGTTTCGCTCGGTTATTTCATCGGTGGAAAATCCTTGGCAACGGGAGGTGTAGAAATCAACATGAATAAAGGTTTCCAGCTTGCCAAGATTAGGTGCAGCCTGTAAATTGATCAATTGAGAAAAGACAGTATAAGGCGGGTTTGTTTCTGGTGTGGTTTTCATGCTTTTTTTTAAATTCAGAGGAGAAGTCTATGAAAGTTTTACTGGTGCAGCATGCGAGCAATAATGGGTTGACATCGTTTCCGATCGGGTTGGGCTGCGTCGCGTCTGTTCTCCTGGAGGGTGGTCATCAGGTCGATTTTATCGATCTTGGTCTTGAGAACGAACCGGTTGAAGCTTTGGGAAAACGGATTGAGGAATTCGGTGCTCAGGCTTTGGGATTTACCTTCTGGACCACCAACTATTCAGAGTATCAGCAGATCATAAACGATTGTCCTGCTGCCCAAGAAATTCCCAAAGTTGCCGGTGGCCCACATGCCTGCGCGGTTGCCGAGCAAGTCCTGCGGGACGGCCAGACAGATGTGGTTGTTCTTTGCGAAGGGGAGTTGAATGCGGTTCAGCTATTCTCGGCCCTTGAGAATGGGGATGATTTGAGAAACGTAAAGGGTATCGCCTTTCTCGATAATGACGAATTCGTTCAGACAGAGGATGCTGGATTTATTGAAGACCTCGATAGTTACCCTTCTCCGCCTTATGAGATGATGAACATCAATTCCTACTTTGGCCGCCTGAAAGGACGACCATCTGTTGAGATGATGGT
>CAZLGM010000025.1:2389-21041 GCA_964558875.1 uncultured Desulfocapsaceae bacterium | reverse complement strand
ACGATATCACAGGCTACTCCAAAATTGGCCTTGTGACAAGAAGATAAAGTAATTTCATCTCCTTCGTTTAATGTGGAAAAAAATCTTCTTCCCCCACTATTTGTCAAGGTCATCATGAATTAAAAAGATTGTCGATAACTCTTGTGGGACTGTCGTTAAAAAATGAGAGGACAAATGTGATACTTAATTGATGACTTTCACGTTGACATTCTTATGAAGCTGACTATTCTATTGGCATAGCGTTATTTAATAGTTTAGTGAAATAAGGGTGGAGTTAGAAGATGCAACTGAAGCAATCGAAACAATTTAAGCGGAAAATAGCGTCACTGGTGTTGGCAGCCACACTCGTGCTGATCTGTCTTCCCGCATATGCGGTAACACCAATGCCAATGCCGTCGTTTTCGCTTTCCGATGCCAGAAGTGGAAAAAGCATAAATAGTGAAGCGTTTAAGGGAAAGGCGCTATTGGTTACATTTTTCGCCACGTGGTGCGGGCCCTGTATCAAGGAAGTACCGGATTTGATCAAACTGCAGAAAACATACAATAAAGACGGTTTTTCAGTGCTTGCTTTATCTATGGACCGCGGTGGTCCTTCAGTGGTCAAGAAATTGATCAATAAATATTCAATTAATTATCCGGTATTGATGGCCAATCCTTCGACCGGCCGGGCTTTCGGTGGGATCAGGTCGATTCCGGCATCATTTCTGATTAACAAGAGGGGAAATGTGATAAAGAGGTATCGATTGGGCTATATTCCCCACAGCGAATTTGAGAATGATATTAGAAGCTTGTTGAATTAACCACTAATCGCCTGCTCGAGTACAGGCCTTTTGCTTGCACTTGACAGAGTAACAATCACTGGAGTATATTGGCAGCTCTTTAATGAATCAGGGGAAGATACCCGGATCGTGAAACTGAGCACTGAAATAGTTTACAATCGAAGAAAACTTCGAAAAGAACAACCCACATCTTTGGAGACAAAACAATGAAAAAATCAATCGTATCCGTCGTTATGGCCCTTATCTTTGCTGTAAGTGTGGTCGGAACCTCCATGGCAGCCTCCGTAAAATGTGAAGTTACCGCAGTAGACGCTGACAAGGGAACCGTTACCATGACCTGTAAAAAGGCCAAGAAACTGAAAGTTGGCGATAAGGTAAAAGTTAAGAAACTCAAGAAGGGCGGTGCTGTTGAAGGTTGCTAATCTATAACAGCTTTATCGTTCGATAAAAGAAAAGGGTTGGTTGATGAACTGTCAACCAGCCCTTTTTTTTATTTTTGCACTCAAGTTCTGGCTCAAGCGGCAAAAGTGCAAGCTTCATCTATGGATCGTGTTACTTCTGGCAAAGCAGTGACACCACACCTTTTATTTCCCGTCATAAAGATGTTAGACTGTCAGATTTATGAATAATACTTTGGACTACGGATTTTTATAATGGGGAGGCTGGTTTGGAAATTCTAAAAGCGGCCTTTCTTGGAATCGTTCAGGGAGCGACAGAGTTCTTGCCGGTTTCCAGTTCCGGACATCTGGTGCTGGGCTCTAAATTGCTCAACTTTCAGGAACAGGGTGTGGTGTTTGATGTATTTGTCCATCTTGGGACATTGCTGTCTGTGATTCTGGTCTTCAGGAAGGATCTTCGGAAAATGATTGTGGCGCCTTTTCTGATGGTTCAGGGGAACAAGGATCCAGAGGTAATAGATCATTTCCATCTCGGGTTTTATGTAACTCTGGCCACTATTCCCATTGTCATTATCGGCCTGCTGATTAACGGCTATATCGACCAGATCTTCAAGAGTGAACTGATTGTTTATTGTATGTTGATTGTAACCGGTGTCCTGATGATGACTACATTCCGCATCAAGGAACGTGGGAAAAAAGTGAATTGGTGGCGGGCTTTGGTCATCGGGCTGGCCCAGTCAATAGCAATTCTACCGGGTCTGTCTCGTTCCGGATCAACAATTTTCGCCGGCATGGCATTGGGAATCAATCGGGACACTGCGGCAAAATTCGCTTTTCTCATGTCCATTCCGGCAATACTGGGTGCAGTGGTTCTCAAGTTCGGTGAATTGGTGCAGACCTCCAGTTCAACCTCGGGCCTGATCATTGTGGCGGTAGGCACGGTTACAGCAGCAGTTTCCGGATATTTTTCCATTGTTTTGCTGCTTGATCTCATCAAACGAAACAGGCTGAGGATGTTTGGCTATTATTGTTTTGGTGTAGCTTTGCTTGGTTTTGGCTTTTATTTCTTGTAAATTATGGATATTCGTACGCTGCCCGACAAAGAAAGGGGAATATATAACAGGATCCGCAAGGATAATTCTCTGAGGTTTGATTCGATCAAGATCAATGCAAGTACCATCCGTCTGTTGATGATTGGTAATCTTGAGAAATTCCTGGAGAACAAGAATCCTTTTGTGGATGTTTCCACCTTTCCGTTCTGGGTGAAGCTGTGGGATTCGGCTGTTGTGCTTGCATATGTCCTTGATTCGTTGCCCGATAAGAAGTCTAAATCGCTCCTTGAGCTCGGCGCGGGACTTGGGCTTCCAGGGCTTGCCGCAGCAAAAGCCGGGTTCAGGGTAACCCTGTCCGATTTTGAAGATATCATTCTCGATTTTCAACGAGTCAGTTGCTCTGCATCAGCTCTCTCCCAGGTAACGATCAAAAAGATTGACTGGTTCAACCCTCCGGAGCTTGGGTCGTTTGATGTGCTGGCAGGAGCGGAAATATTGTTTCGCGAAGAGTTCTTCGAGCCGTTGCTCCAACTTTTCACCACAACCCTGAAGCCGCAGGGACTCATATATATGGCCCATGACGCCCGGAGAAAGAGTTTACCGTAATTTCTGAAAATCGCTTCTGGCCAGTTTGATATTTCCATATCTAAACAGACGATGAAAAAACCGGATGGAGATGTAGAAATACTTATCAATTGTCTTCGCCCGAAACAATAGAACAAACAGATTTGTTTCAGTTTTTAGTCTTTTCTCTCAATGGTTCCGTATCCAATAAATATTGATATCAGTGGCTGGCCGGTTATCGTGATTGGCGGCGGCACAGTGGCGGCCAGAAAAGTTGCGTCATTGCTGGAATGTGGGGCCCATGTTATGGTGATCAGTCCCAAGCTCTGTGAAGATTTGGACCAGTATCATCGCAATGGTTCAATTGAGCTGGTCAGCAGGGAATATCACTCAGGTGACCTTGAAGGAAGTAAGCTGGTGTTCGCGGCTACCAATCAACCGGATGTCCAGAACGCTGTTTATAAAGAGGCTCAGGAAAAAAAGATTCCAGTCAACATTGCAGACAGCCCGGCAGAAAGTACATTTCATGTCCCTGCTTCGCTGAGGCGCGGTGATCTGTTGATCAGTGTCTCAACTGGAGGGGGAAGTCCGCTGCTTGCGGCCAGGGTCAGAAAGGAGCTTGAACAGACCTATGGTGAGGAATACGACCTGTTGGTTAAATTGCTGGCCGTGCTGAGGAACCGCCTTCATTCCTCTGGTTATACTGGAAGCCGATTGAAAAATGTGTTTGAAAAGCTGCTCAGCTTGAATATACTGGCCCACATTCAAACAAACAGCTGGGAAAAGATCCAGGAGATCTTAGATGCTGAGTTGCCTCCTGAGATAAAGTCTGACGGGGTCATAAAAGAGATTCAACAGCAAATAAAATAAAGGTTTTGACTCAAGCAAAGCCTTTGTGAGAAGGGATTTTTCAGCATTTTCAGGCTGGAGAAACGTAACTAAGATCAAGCTGTAATTATGACTAAAAATTGTAAGTGATCACAGGCACCCCATATTTTGACAGGTAAGCGGAGCAAAGCGTAGACTCCGAGCTGTAAGGCGCCGTATACTGTGGTGCTCACAAGCAAGCCTTACCGATCGTTGAAAGATGGTGTGCCTGTGATTGCTTACGGAGAACAAATAACAATAGGAATACATGACACAAGAAGTGGGAATAGTCCTTTTTTTTATGGTTCTGGCGGTGAGCTTTCTATCCTGTTCCGCCTATGTCGTTTTTTTCATTACCCAGAAGAAACAAATTCGGCAATACGCCAGATATATTCTGATGGGATCGGGTATTCTCCAGACGCTCTATATTCTGTCAAGAGCTATTGCCTCCGGGCATACACCGATTACTTCACAACATGAGGCGGTTGTGTTTTTCGCCTGGTCGCTGACATGGTCCTATCTTTCCTTCCGTTGGCGCTATACGGTCAAGAATTTCGGCACGTTTGTCTCAATCCTTCTCTTCCTGCTTCTGATTGTTGCTTCCCTGGCGTCACGGGAGATGACCCCTCTGGTTCCAGCTCTTCAAAGCAACTGGCTGCCCATCCATGCCGGTTCATCAATTATCGCTTACGGTTTTCTGGCACTGGCTTTTTGCGGCGGCATTATGTATCTGCTGCAGGAGTGGGAGTTGAAATCAAAACGATTCGGGTATTTCTTCGAACGACTGCCATCGCTTGATGCCCTGGACCAACTGAACAGCCACTGCCTGTCTGCCGGCTTTGTTTTTCTCTCCATTGGCATCGTTACCGGATCAATATGGGCCCACCAGGCATGGGGGGCATTCTGGCAATGGGACCCGAAAGAGACCTGGTCGCTGATCACCTGGTTTATCTATCTGGTTCAGCTCCATCAGCGGTTTACCGTTGGCTGGCGCGGCAAACGGGCCGCGGTAATGGCCATCATTGGTTTCTGTGCCATCATCTTCACCTTATGGGGTGTCACCTATCTGCTTGGAGGATTGCACAGCTATGGGCAGTGATCGAATAATTCTCCTGGGAGTGAATCATAAGACAACTCCTGTCGAGATTCGGGAGAAAATGGCCCTGGCAGACGGGTATGAAAAACCGTTGCAGCAGCTTGGCCAAGTTGAAGGGTGCAAAGAATATTATCTGCTGTCCACATGCAACCGGGTTGAACTGTTGCTGGTGGCCGAGCCGACCGCAAGGCTGGAGGAGGATATTGTCCGTTTCCTCTTCGGTGACCGTATACCCAAAGAGGAATGTAAAAAATACCTCTACCTGTACTATGATGAGGAAGCGGTTTTTCACCTGTTCATGGTAGCAGCCAGCCTTGATTCGATGATTGTCGGTGAAGCCCAGATCCTTGGTCAGCTCAAAGAGGCATATCGTTTCGCCACGGCGCAGAAATGTACCGGCTCCCTGTTGAATAAGCTGCTTCATAAATCGTTTTCCGTTGCCAAGCGGGTCCGGTGTGAGACCGGTATAGGTTCCTCGGCCGTTTCAATCAGCTACGCCGCCGTGCAGTTGGCAAAGAAGATCTTCGGCTCCATCGCGGGTAAAAAGGTTATGCTGGTGGGCGCCGGTGAGATGGCTGAGTTGGCGGCTGAACACCTTCTTGGTCAGGGTGTAGAGGAGGTGGTTGTCGCTAACAGAACGTTGTCAAAGGCCGTTGATCTGGCTAAACGATTTAACGGCACCGCAGCTTCGCTTGATGAACTGAACCTCCAATTGGAACGGGTCGATATTATTATCAGCTCAACGGGGGCTAGAGACCTCATTCTCACAAAGGAAGAAGTCAGGCCGATTATGCGCGCCCGCCGCAACAGCCCGCTCTTTTTCATTGATATCGCTGTACCCCGGGATCTTGATCCGGCGCTCAGCGAGTTGGAGAATGTGTATCTTTACGATATTGACGATCTCCAGCATATTGTTGATAAGAATAAATCGGAGCGGGATAAGGAAGCGGTAAAAGCCAGGCGGATTGTTGACGAAGAGTCGTTGAAGTTCTCAAAATGGCGGGAAGGCATGGCCATGACGCCCACCATCATGTCGCTGAGGAAAAAAGCTGATCGGATCGTCAAGGAAGAATTTGCCAAGACAGCAAAAAAACTTAACGGTTTGTCCGCCAAGGAACAGAAAATGGTTGAAAAAATGGGGCAGGCCATTTGCTCCAAACTGATTCATGATCCGCTCCAATATCTTAAAAGCGAGAGTTGCAGCCACGACAATAAGGAACAGAAAATAGAGTTTATGCGCTCAGTTTTTGGGCTCGATCAGGAGAAGAATGAGTGAGGACAGACAATCATTGATTGAGGATGAATGGCTGATTGTCCGTCACTCCGGCGAGATTCCGGAAATTGCCTTGTCTTCGGTGCTCTTCTATCTCACTGAAGACCCGGAAGGCCCGCTCATCGTACTCAGTAATGGTGAACTGAAATACCTGACCAAGGCAGCCGAGCTGCGCTACCAAGAAATCGTTTTACGGGATCTGCAGCCGGAAAATCGGGACAAGACCATCTATCGCGGTATTAAGCGGACCATCTATAACTACAATCGTTTTCTGTCCTTTTGTCGTCGACGAAATGTCGATGTCCATCCATTCCAACTTGAAGTAGCCCGTAATTTTCTCGCCTTTCTGAAACAAGAGAAAGCCGACGTTCAAACAAACCAAAGAAATTGTTCCATCAACGTCTCATATAGCAGGCTGGTAGAATTTGCCCAGGATCTTGGTCTTGCGGAGATGGATCTGCCGCCAGGCTTTGAGGAAATCTGTTTATCCGTATCAGCTTGAATCTCTAAGCATCTCTCCGTGAAGCCTCTCGGCCTGCAGACAGAAGGCCTCAAGACGGGCCTCGATGATCTGTGGGAAGGGATTGCCGTCGGTCTCGATGGCTAGAAACGGAAACTTTCGCTCTTTATCCGCTGAACTGGACAGGGGAGTGTTGTTTTTAGCTAATCGCTGTTTTTCAAGAAGATTGAATTTTTCATTAAGCACCGCCTCTGCCAACCGGGAGGGCATACAGCCGAAGGGCCCGATAGAAATCACTCCGCAGGCTGGGCTCAAGATATCATGGAAAGCGGCGCCTACGGTGAGTATGGCCTCACCTTGAAGGTGAGGGGAGACATAGTTCTTGCCGTAATCGACAACTTGATCCACCCGCATGTCCCCATCATAGAAAAGACCCGAAGGAGCCAGCAACCTTCGTATCTTTTTGTCTGCACGCTCTTTTACCAAATGGCCGAACCAGAAGGACAGTGTGCGTTCTCCTAAGATCTTGTTTTTTATCAGCCAGTCAAGATATTTTATCCATTCACTAGTCTGGGCTGTACGGACGATGAACCCTCGTTGGGCCATTCGTTCGATTAACCGTTGCAGCGAAATAGGGTCGTGACGAACGTAGATCTCGCCAATAAGAGAAATTTTAGGAATCTTCTTATAGTCTTCAACAAGCTCGATCTGTCCCAGTTCGGCGCTGCTTTTTTTCAGCTGTCCGGAAAGGACCTTCCAGTCCAGGTGTATTTTCTTGCGAATTGCTTCGTGGTTGCGATGAAATATATCAAGGGCACCATCTTTGTCGACCGCTGCCGTCTGGATAGTCGACCACATTTCATCAAACAGGTCGCCAATAATCACGGCTCGCCATGATGCCATGGAGTATTGACTACCAAGACCGCCGTAACCGTCTCTTGAACTGGGGGAAAAAACGGCCACGTCTTCAAAGTGGTACTGTTTGATCACTCGCTTGGTAAACACATTGTATTGACCAAAACGGCAGGGCCCCGGAGCGCTGGGCATAAAATAGAGGGTCAGTTCACCCTCGGGACGGTCATTCTTGAGATAGTTGAGCACAGAGCCGATGGTTGTCTGCAGGGGAAGGCACTCTTTGCAGCTAGAGTTGGCCTTACCGAGCTTGAGAACCTGGTCGTCCGCCGGCCTGATCACGTCGGCCCGGATGCCGGCGCGTCCAAACGCTCCTG
Organism: uncultured Desulfocapsaceae bacterium; assembly: GCA_964558875.1. GTDB lineage: Bacteria > Desulfobacterota > Desulfobulbia > Desulfobulbales > Desulfocapsaceae > CAZLGM01. The sequence goes on along the minus strand of CAZLGM010000025.1, from coordinate 13,323 downwards.
CCAGTAGAGAAGAGCCGAACATGCCCATGGAAGGCATCATCAATCGAACACGTTTGTCGGTGAAGGGAACCAGTTCGTTTTTCGAGGTCCGTATATAGGCGCCGTCGTCTCGAAATTCCACCTTGGCAGCTGTAAACGAGTTTTTCTTTTTTCGGGATGGGAGCTGGTTTTTCAGCACTCGATAAGAAGATACGATATCGAGAAAAGCCTCAATCCGGGTCTCCAGACCAGCATCGGCTGTATGGCTGTCAAGCTCAAGCGTCAAGCTGGGCTTCTCACCCATGATATCCCTGAAGTAGGTGATTACGAAGGAATCGGGACCACATGAAAAATTGGTGATAAAGGTTCCGAAAAGCTGGGGATGGTCGGCAACAAAATGGGCGCATTGGAGCAGCAGATTCCCCATAGCCCAATACATATTGCTGTCTGAGTCCAGTAGTTGGTCGTCAAAGCTCAGCAGATCATATGGGATAATGGCAACGTCTCTTGAGGCGAATTTCAGGGCTATCCCCTTGTTGGCTTCCGGGGTAAAGGAGTTATAGGGACGCCCGAAAAGAACAATGGCCGTTCTGTCGGGATGTTGTTCCAGGTTGTTCAGAAAATCCTGTCCAAGGGTTTTTATCTTTTTTTTCCACTGTTCCTGGGCCTCAATCGCCTGATCAAAGGCTAAAGATGATGCCTTGGTTGATCGACCAAGCTGCCTGCCAATGGCTGCAAAGTCTTTTCTACTGTCGGCGGAGCTTTTGGCGAAATCGATTACGGGCGAAAGAGTCCGCTTGTCGTCCAGCTCGCTAAAGGCACTTCTCATATAGTATGGCTCTCCCTGGACAAAAACACAGGTACAGGATGTTTCGTCATTTCCAGATGGCACCCCTGTGACGTGAGGTAAAAAGGTGAAATCCGCTTGTAAGTTGAGCATGTCGGCAAGAAAACCGTGAGCGATCTCAACGGGATAGCAGAACGGAGCTCCCCGCTGAGACACACCGGCCTGGTCAACGCAGTCGGGCAATACAAGGTTATATCCCAGTTGATCGAAAAAGGTTCTGTAAAACGGATAATAGCTGTTGACCAGAAAGGATCGGTTCATCCGGATAGTCGGCCTGGAGTTGTTATTAACTGTTAATCCCTGGAAAACCAGATTTTGCCGGGCTGCCACCAGGTCAAGTGAGGCAACATCGACACGTTTTTTGTGAATGATATTGTCATAACGGTTGCAGATGCCGCCGAACGGATACCGTTTGGCGTCGATCTCGATCATGGCGATTTCACATTTCCTGTCGCACTTCTCTTTGCCGCCGTGGCAGATAAATGATTTGGTATAGACCGCTTCCCGTTTACTGAGCTGGTCGAGATCGAAATGGGAGGGTTCCAGCAGTCCCTGCTGTATACGTTTTTCCACCTCAAGGGCCACTCCGTAAGCCCCCATCAGGCCGGGGTCGGGAGGAACAATGATGTCGGTTCCTGTCAGGGCTGCCATGGCCGCCGGAACAGCTTCGTTGTAACAGACGCCGCCCTGGACAAAGATCTTTTTACCGACAGGTCGGTTTCCCTTGACCCGGTTAATGAAATTGAGGCAGATGGAATAGACGAGCCCGGCTACAATATCTTCAGTTGAGATATCCTGCTGTATGGCGCTCTTGATGTCAGAGCTGATAAAAGCGGCACACTGATCATTGAAATTGGGCGGATTTTTCCCCTTATAGGCAACATCGCCAATCTCCTTGACATCCAGGCCAAGGCTTTCTTTTGCCGATTCTTCCAGGAACGATCCGGTTCCAGCGCTGCATGCTTCATTCATGGCGTAATCGTTGGGCACGCCATTAGTGAGATAGGTGTATTTGGCATCCTGACCGCCAATCTCCAAGATAGTGTCGACCTCTGGGTCAAAGTAGGCAGCAGCAGTAGCATGGGCAATAATCTCATTAATAACACCGGTTGCCATGCCGTGCAGTCCGGCAATCTGGCGACCTGAGCCGGTCACTCCCAGGGCCTCGATGCTGATGGGAACATCGATCTGCCTGGAAAGTTCTTCATATACATTTCTGGATGCCCCGATGGGATCACCGTTGGTGCGTAGATAGCAGGAGGCCAGAATGGCTTTATCCTTTTGCCTGACAATCACGCCCTTTGTGGTTGTCGATCCCACGTCAAGTCCCAGGATTGTACGATCCTTCTCACAGGCACGGCCATGGGGCTGCTGTTTGAAGTGGACGAGTTTTTTATAATTCTCAAGCGGTTTATGAAACGAAAAGCTGGAAAGGTTGTCTGAAAAGAGGGCTGAGAGCCCGGCAAAGGCTGTGGTCTCGTTGGTCAACGCCCAATTGGCCGCCCCCAGGGCTTCGAAATAGGGAGCTTCCTCAGGGATGAGCAGGTTTTGTATCTTCTTATGAAGATAATGGATCATGCCGCGGTTTTCAGAACAGCCACCGGTCAGCAGCACGTTTTCCTTTGGCAGTTTTTTCAGGAGTTCTTCGAGCTTGTCGGCCATCATGCTGGTCAGCCCAGCGACAACAGAGGATTTTGCCACCCCTTTGTTGAGGGCATGGGTGCAGTCGCTTTTACAGAATACTGAACATCGCCCGGAAACGTGAAATGGTTTTTCCGGGATATCCATGTCGGCAACGTCTTCCAAGTTGATATCCATCCGGTGGAGCTGCTGGAGAAAGAACTCTCCGGTGCCTGAAGCGCATTTGTTGCCGGTTTGAATGGTCTGGATATACCCCTGGGTATCGAGGTGATACACCATAAATGTTTCACCGCCGGCACTGATGATCACCCGGTAAGGATGGTTGTCCGGCAGGATGTGCCTCACCGCCGACTCGACAGCCTCAGGTTCGGAGATGGAACTGAGCGCAAGACCGTTTCTCAAACGGCGTCCGGTTATGCAGACCCGTTTTTCGGCAAGGTCCTTTTCGCGGCCAAGCAGGTCGATCAGAGTGGAACGGACATTTCCCAGGTGTGGCCAAACAGTTGTCCGGCTGATGTGTTTTTTTTCGTTTGTCTGCACCATTTCCACCATGGAGATAGTGGAGGCACCAAGGCACAAACCAAGTGAAGTAATTGTGGTATTATCCACTGCAAGCTCCCCCTTCCTTCATGAATATTGTTTAAATTATACACGTATTCTTTTGATGGTTCACTAATAAATTGAGTGGGTCAAGTGGAAAAGCACAAGCTAAGTTGTTGATTGTACATGGTGAAATTGTCATGTTAGTGGGTTAAAAATACAGGAGAAGACCGGCCACCAAAGACAATGGGTTAAAGCGGATATTTATCCTCATTGAGTTTGAGCTTTTTTCCTGCGGCTGTCAGCGGATTGATATTATACTGGTTTGCGAGGTTGATCAGGTAGATTTGGATATCGCCGATCTCCTGCTCAATGTGCTCAAGGGTTTGCTGGTCAACCTCCCGACTCTCTTCTGTTTCCATCCATTGGAAGATCTCAAGCAGTTCCGCCGCTTCCACGCAGAGTGCCATGGCCAGATTCTTGGGTGAGTGATATTGCTGCCACTGACGTTTGATGCCAAATTGGCGCACTTCTTCCTGAAGTTTCTCCATTTCCGTTCGCTTTGTCATGGTATTTGTTATATAACTCTGGTATTGTTAATAGCTTAACTGTTGCTACATTGTGGTATTTTGCATGCCCATTGGTTTCGGCATGAAGTTGTGAGAAATATATGACCATCATAAAAAATAAACGGCTATACCTCATCACCTTTTTTTCGGTGCTTATTTGCTTGACACAGGTTGTCTTGGCCAATGGAGGCCTGCAGAAAACCGCTGAGAAACGGAACCAGTTGATCGGTTATATCCTCGGCCGCCAGCTGCCGGCTATTCATTTCTCCGACAAAAAGATGGATGATGATTTCTCTGTAGCCGCTTTTGAACTGTATCTCAAACAGCTTGATTTTCAGAAACGATTTCTACTCGAAGAGGATGTCAAGCAGTTGAGGGCCTTTGCTATCTGGATCGATGATAATCTGATCCGGGGAAATCTGGTCCTTGCCCAGGCGGGCTATACCATTTTTGAAGAACGCCTTTTACAGGTGGAAAAATTTATCGACCCGATTCTTCAACAGGAATTCGATATCAATAGAGATGAACTGTTCGAAACGGACCCGGAGAAGCTCGACTACGCCCAGGACTTTAACGGGCTCAAAGAGCGGTGGAGAAGGATTGTCAAGCGTCAGACCATCTCCCGGTATTTAGATCTTGAAGAAGAACAGAAAAAGAACAATGAAAATAAAACCCAGGAGCAGCTGTGGGAACTGGCCAAAGAAAAGGTGGCCAAGAGAAATCGCTCCTTTTTTCACAGGCTGCACCAGGAGACCCTTCAGGATCATTATGATCGCTATTTCAATGCCATAGCCAGGGCTTTTGATCCTCATACCAATTACATGCCTCCGGCGAACAAGGAGGATTTTGACATTCACATGCGGGGCAGCCTTGAAGGAATCGGTGCACTGCTGCGGGAAGAAGACGGCTATATTAAAATAGTAAGGATCATTCCCGGTTCTGCTTCTGCGAGACAGGGACGGCTGAAAGCTGAAGATATTATTCTGGAAGTGGCGCAGGGTAGCCAGGAACCGGTCGATGTAACCGATATGCGGCTGCGGGACGCGGTCAGGCTCATTCGGGGTCCCAAAGGAACAGAGGTCCGGCTGCGTATCAGGCGTCCGGACGGCACTAAGGAGATCATTTCCATCATCAGGGATGTGGTCCAGATCGAAGAGACCTTTGTCAAATCGAGTCTTATTGATTCACCCACCGGCGGCAAGATCGGCTATGTCATGATTCCCTCGTTTTATCGTGACTTTGAGCAGACCAGAAACGGCAACAATGTCAGGAACTCGACAAGCGATACCAAGAAAGCGCTCCAGAAACTGATGGAGCATAAGCTTGACGGCGTCATTCTCGATCTTCGCAACAATGGTGGCGGCGCTTTAATGGATGCTGTCGATATAACCGGTCTCTTTATAGAATCAGGACCGGTAGTTCAGGTGAAAGACAGTTTCGGCACCAAAAAGGTACTCGAAGACGTCGATCCGGAGATCGTCTATAATGGACCGTTGATTGTTCTAGTCAATAAATTCTCGGCTTCGGCATCCGAAATTGTCGCTGCAGCTTTACAGGATTACGGCAGAGCTATTGTTGTCGGAGGCGATCATACCCATGGAAAAGGGTCTGTCCAGACGATTATCGATTTAAACGAGTACATTCCCATGTTCCATTTGAAGCGGTATGAGGATCTGGGAGCGCTAAAGGTGATGATTCAAAAGTACTACCGGGTAACCGGCGGATCGGTGCAGTATAAGGGAGTGGAGCCCGATATCGTTCTACCGAGTCTGTTTAAGCATCTGAAGACCGGCGAGCGCTATCTAGACCACGCTCTACCATGGGACAAGGTTGAACCGGTTGAATATGAACGATATAGCGGCAGATCGTTTGATTCAGCTTTACTGATCGGCAAGAGCAAACAGCGGGTTACCGAGGATCTTGGTATGATGGCCATAGCCGAGGAGGCTGAGCGCACATCGGAGCGCAGTGAAAAAACAGCTGTTTCATTGAGGGTGTCAGATCTGAGGCAGAAGCGGTTGGAAGCCAGACAGGCAAGGAAGAAGATCGGCGCCCACTATCTGAAATACAGACAGGAAAAGGATGACGGTGATCTTCACTCGGCGGACGATGATGACAGCCAGGAACAAAGCAAGGACAGGTGGCTCAAAGAAATAAAGGAAGATCCGTATATCAAAGAGGCATCTATGATCATTCGGGATATGATCATGGATCAGGTTGTATCAACTGCACGGTGAACAATCACGCGAAAAACAAGTGGCTTTGCTACCCGGTAAAACCTGGGGGCAGATGCGCGAAACGCGCGTGTTTTAATGCGCAGCTATATTCGCTGGCTTATTTCAGCGGCTTTTACAGTAAGCTGTAAAATGGCTGCGCAATTGTAAGAGTCGTTCCTTATTGACCTTGAAGAAGGTTGATAATTGAACGGGAAAGTGTTAAAGGAAAATTTGCAAAGCTGAATAGCAATTCATTTTTGATTAAAAGGGTTTCAACATCATGGTGTTGGAAGAAGCTTTCCGAAATTCTCGGCAGAAGGTTGTAAATAGATGGGTTGACTATACTCTGTCGAGCTATGAATCATCGAATTTTTTCAAGAGCGAGAAGGATAAATTTTCCAACCCGATAGGGGCGAATACCAGGGAAGCGCTGGATCGTCTGTTTGTTCTGCTCTCAACCAACGCCGATTTAAAAGAGTTCATTCCCCCCCTTGAGCAAATCATGAAGATTCGCTCTGTCCAGGATTTTACCCCATCTCAGGCAGTAGCACCGCTTCACGGTGTCAAACATATAATACGTGATGTCTTTGAGAAAGATAAAGAAACCAAAGAGTTGACTACCAAGCTGTACGATTTTGAGTTCAGTGTCGACCTGATGGTACTGGCGGCTTTCGATCTCTATATGGAGAGCAGGGAACGACTGTATCAGGTCAGAATTGAAGAAATACGATCGGGAAGTCATGTATTGACGGACGCCAAGTGTCCATCGAAAATGGTTCAACCCGATCAACCACTAAAAAAGACCAAGGTTTAAAAGACATAAGAGAAAATCCGTGGGCAATACATTATTCCACCGAATCCGGATCGGTGGTTTTATACGTTGCCTGCAGTAAATAGTATAGAGGCGTCACTCTTCAAACAGGAGGACAAAAACCGGTTTTCAACCCACTTGAGCGGCGGTGTTGGAAATCTAAAAGCTGTATAAACGAAGCGAGGTTAGAAATGAAGTATGCCTTCTCATTCCTGGCGGTAGCAATCTTAATTGGTGTCGCTTGGCTAGGATCCCAGATACCGGGAGGACAGTCCATAATTGGTATTGGCCTGCCCTATCTGGCCATGCTGATCTTTCTGGGTGGTTTTGTCTACACAGTTGTCGGATGGGCGAAATCCCCGGTGCCCTTCTCTATCCAGACCACATGCGGTCAGGGAAAGTCCCTTGACTGGGTTAAGAGAAATAAGCTCGAAGCACCGGACACCACTTCAGAAGTTGTTGCCCGAATGGTGCTGGAAATTTTTACTTTCAGGTCACTGTTTCGTAACACCAAATCGGAGATTCATGACGGGCCCAAAATAACCTATGAATCATCAAAGTGGCTCTGGCTGTTTGCCATTGTGTTCCATTACTCCTTTCTGGTTATCGTGCTCAGGCATATGCGCCTTTTTCTCGACCAGACACCTGGCTGGGTGGAGATGCTTGAGTTTGGCGACGCAATTCTGGAGATTGGCGCTCCAACCCTGTATATGACTGATGTGGCTATACTGGCCGGGCTTCTTTTGCTGTTTGCAAGACGCCTTGTCAACAGGCATGTCAGATATATATCCCTGGCCAATGACTATTTTCCCCTCTTTCTCCTTATTGCCATAGTTGTGACCGGTATCCTCATGCGTTATTTTCTGCGAACCGATATCGATATTATGGCCATCAAAAAACTGGCGGTCGGACTGGTTACCTTCTCACCGGTTATTCATGGTGAGATTGGAGCGATTTTCTACATTCATATATTCCTTGTCTGTGCGCTCCTTATTTACTTCCCGTTTTCCAAATTAATGCACATGGGTGGCGTTTTCATGAGTCCTACCAGAAACATGAAAAACAACTCCCGGGCAGTAAGGCATATAAACCCATGGAACCCGGACGTCAAACCGCACTCCTATGCCGGCTATGAAGACGAATTCAGAGAGTTCATGGTTGAGGCGGAAATCCCCGTAGATATAGAACTGCCTCCTGAACCTGAAGAGGAAGTTGCCGAGGGCGGCGAAACGGAAAAGGGCGAAGAATAAGAAATACGACCTAAAACTTGCTTAAAAGGATAAAGCGATGTCAGTTCCAAAATTAGAACAACTATCGAAAAGCGTAGCGCAGGGACCGTCCTTGGCAACCGGTGCGATACCGACCATGGACTGGATGGATATCCCTGTTGTGTTTAAGGCGGGGAACTTTGCCTATCCGGCAAAGGTTGACAAAGTGGAGTATCTCGATTCACAGAAGGATCTGCATTTTCCCAACGCCAGAGAATGGTCTCCCGATGAGGATGACTGGAAACTGCCGGAGAACTGGAAGGAAATCATCCTGGCAGGATTAAAAGAGAGGCTGGACAAGTTCCGGTCTTTGAAGATTTTTATGGACTGTTGCGTCCGCTGCGGCGCCTGTGCCGATAAATGCCATTTTTTCCTTGGCACCGGCGATCCAAAGAATATGCCGGTCCTGAGGGCTGAGTTGCTCCGTTCCATTTACCGGAACGATTTCACCCTGGCCGGAAAAATATTCGGCAAAATGGCCGGTGGTCGGGAAATGACTGTCGGCGTACTCAAAGAGTGGTTCATGTACTCCTATCAGTGTACCGAATGTCGAAGATGTTCGGTCTTCTGTCCCTACGGCATCGATACGGCCGAGGTGACCATAGTGCTGCGTGAATTACTGCACCTGCTCGGCATTGGTATCAACTGGATCCTGGAACCGGCCTCCAATTCGAACCGGACCGGTAACCATATGGGGCTGCAGCCTCACACTTTCAAGGATAATGTCGATTTCCTGGTCGATGATGTTGAAAACCTGACCGGGATCAGAGTGAATCACTCATTCAACCGGAAGGGTGCCGAAGTGCTGTTTATCACTCCTTCCGCCGACGTTTTTGCCGAGCCCGGACTTTATACCTTTATGGGGTATCTCGTTTTATTTGAGGCCATCGGGCTTGATTATACATTTTCAACTTACGCCTCGGAAGGCGGCAACTTTGGCCTGTTTACCAACAATGAGCTGATGAAAAAGCTCAATGCCAAGATGTACCACGAGGCCGAGCGACTGGGTGTCAAGTACATTATCGGTGGCGAATGCGGCCATATGTGGCGAGTCCTCCACCAGTATATGGACACTATGAATGGTCCGGCAGATTTTCTGGAAACACCGGTATCATCGATAACCGGTACTGTTTTTGAAAACGCCGCTTCGACAAGAATGATTCACATCAGCGAGTTCACTGCCGACCTGATTAAACATGGTAAGCTTAATCTCGATAAGAGCCGCAATGACCATGTGAAGGTTACCTGGCATGACTCCTGTAACACATCAAGGGCTATGGGGCTTCTGGAAGAGCCTCGTTATATCCTGGATAACGTGGTCAACAACTGGGTTGATATGCCGGAAAATACCATCAGAGAACAGACATTCTGCTGCGGCTCCGGTACCGGACTGAATACCGATGAGATCATGGAACTTCGTATGAGAGGCGGCTTACCGCGTGCAAATGCTGTGAAATATGTTCAGGAAAAACATGATGTGAACATGCTGGGTTGTGTCTGTGCCATTGATCGGGCGACATTGACCTCTCTGATGAATTACTGGAATCCTGAAGTGGGTGTCTGTGGATTATCCGAGCTTGTCGGTAATGCCATCATTCTCGATGGTGAAACACGGCCTGAAGAAATGGATGAAGGTCTGCGAACGATGGTTTTCTAACCCTGGCCCATTAAGAGGAGTAAAAGAATGTATAACAAAGCAACGATTATACCGGGACTGATCATTTTCGTCCTATTAATGACGTTTCCCATCTGGTTTAACGGGCTTAAAGCGAGTGATATGCCTAAACCCGAACCGCCTCCAGGGGGAGAAACCCAATGTGTGGCTAGTGTCGACTATATGCGGGCAAGCCATATGGTGCTGCTGAACGATTGGCGGGACAACGTTCTTCGGGACGGTAACCGGACAACCGTTGAGGTTGGTGAAAAGAAGTACAGGAAAGGACTGCAGATGGCATGTATGCAGTGTCACTCCAACAAAGAGAACTTTTGCGACAGATGCCACACCTACGCATCGGTGAAACCCTACTGCTGGGATTGTCATCTGACTCCCGCCGAGGCTGCATCAAAGAAGGAGGCCCAATAATGGATAACAAACGAAGAAAATTCCTCAAGATTGCGGGCCTAACAGCACTCGCTGGTATTGGAGCACCGACAATCGTCAAGTTGTCATCGAACAACGCTGTTGCAGCCGGAGGAGGACATGGCGCGGCTGCCAAAACGGCCCAGAAAATGGCCCACGCGGCTGAAAAAACAGCAGGTGTCAGGCTGGGCATGTTGGTCGATATGCGTAAATTCGCCGAGCAGAAGGACTTGCTCGACAAGGCGATCGGCGCCTGCCATCAGGTGCATAACGTGCCAGATATTCCGTCGAAGAAGAGTGAAATAAAGTGGATATGGAAAACGCCGTTTGAAAATGCGTTTACGGATCATTCCGTCCTTCGGCCTTCCAAGAAAGTCCGAGAGACAGAGTTTCCCGTTCTCTGTAACCACTGTGATGACCCACCCTGTGTCCGGGCCTGCCCCACCAAGGCAACTTTTAAGTTGAAGGCCAACGGTATCGTGGCCATGGACTACCATCGCTGTATCGGCTGCCGGTTCTGTATGGCGGCCTGTCCATACGGATCACGTTCCTTTAACTGGGAAGACCCGAGACCGTATATCAAGAAATACAACCCCGATTTTCCGAGCCGGATGCGCGGAGTAGTTGAGAAATGCAACTTCTGCGCCGACCGGCTTGCCCTGGGTCTGGAGCCGGCCTGTGTCGAGGCCGTGGGCGGTAGCGGCGCTATCGTCTTTGGCGATATGAATGACCCGAATTCGGAGTTGAGTCAAGCTCTTGATAGCGAATTTACCATCCAAAGGAAATATACCCTTGGTACTAAACCATCAGTCTTTTATATAGTGTGAGGTTGTCATGATTGAAAAAACTCTCAAAGGCAATTCTGCTTACTGGACCTGGCTGGGCATACTCGGTGTGCTCATGGCCATTGGAGCGGCCTGTTATGTAAGGCAGTTTAATTTTGGTCTGGGAATGACCGGAATGAGCCGTGATGTTTCCTGGGG
>CAZLGM010000025.1:0-2289 GCA_964558875.1 uncultured Desulfocapsaceae bacterium | reverse complement strand
GGCCATAAACACAGCCTGGAATATCTGTTTATGGGACTTGAGCACCATGGTCATGTATATGACAATATGGTTCCGTTCATGTGGACGGCAGTCATATTCAACTTTGGTGCCATGGGAATGTTGGCTTGGCCGAAAATCCGTCAAAAAGGTTATGAAATGTGGCTTGGTCTTGCCTGTGTATTGTTGTTCCTGGCGCTTTGGATCGACAAGGGTCTTGGATTCGTATTTGCCGGTTTTGTTCCCAATCCGCTCCATGAAATAACCGAATATATTCCCACAGCCAATGAGCTTGGAATTACAATCGGTGTGTGGGCGACCGGATTCTTTATCCTGACTGTGCTGTATAAGATTGCAGTCGGAGTTGAGCACGAGGTTGAACAATAATGTAAAGAATATTGACGCAAAAAAGCCCTCTGGAAAAGGAGGGCTTTTTTGCATATATTACTACAGCTTAAAACAACTTGACGTAAAATCAGGTATTTCTACAGTATCAGAATATAAAATATTGATAATGACGGTCTCCGTCATGGATTATTGCGCAGTGGTTTTACCACAAGCCGTAAAAGCCGCCGGCAACGCCGGCAGATGACGCTGCTCATCAAAACATAAGTGCTTCGCACATGTGCTCCCCGGCTACGCCGGGAATCAAAGCCACGCAATTTACGCGTGATTGTTTACTCAGGACAGAAAACAGTGTCTCATAAACGAGTCTTAATCATCTATTTTTCTCTTTCCAGTCAGACCAGGAATCTTGTCCGGGCGATTCATCATGGGATGGAGGATCAGGGAGTCAGTGTGACAAGGGAGTTGTTGTATCCAATGGAACCGTTGCATTTCCCCCTGGGCGGATACTATAAAACGATAAAGATGATGGTTGTTACCTGTTTTCGCTTACGTCTTGCAATAGCGCCACTCAGCAGCGCATGCGAACAGGACTTCGACCTGGTCATTCTGGCCGGTCCTACCTGGTCATACAATCCAAGCGGACCGATTCTCTCATTTCTCGATCGTGATGGTAAGCGGATACTCGCCGGTAAGAATGTTATCCCGTTGATTTCCTGTCGAGGTTATTATCGTTTTCATCTATGGGGGCTCTCGCGATTGTTAAAGCGTTGCGGCGCCAGAGTTCTCGCTCCACTTGTTGTGACCCACACAACCAAAGAACCGTGGAGGACAATTGGTGTCTTTCTTAAACTTGCCGGAAAAGTCCCTGAGTCCGGAAAGTCATGGATCAGCAATCATTATCCCAAATACGGGCACAGTCGAGACCAGATATTTGATGCCGGAAAGATCGGCCAGGAAATCGGCAAAGCTCTTTGTGATGGGAACGACCCAACAACCCTCTCTTTTCCCGTTCCGGTCCCGTTCGAAGTATCGGAATAAACATCCTCGCCTAAAATAGATAGAATTCCGAAATCATTAGAACAGTTCACCACGTAGGTATAGAGCAAAGAGCAGGTGGATCTGCTCTTTGAAAAAGAGGTAGATCAAGGCTGAGATAGACAGAAAAGGACCGAAAGGAATCCGTGTATTCACCTCTTTTTTGTGAATGAGAAGGGTTGCGATTCCAATAACGGCTCCTGAAATTGAACTGGCGAAGATAATAAAGGGCAGGGAAAGATAACCTAAAAAAGCGCCCAGCATGGCCAGCAGTTTAATATCACCGCCGCCCATTCCTTCCTGTTTTCTGAGCAGATAGTACAAGAGGCTGATTAGATAAAGAACACCGCCGCCGATGATGAGGCCGATCAGCGATTCCTGCCAGCCAACTGTGCTGTTAAAAAAGGAAAAGCAAAAGCCGAATAGAATACCAGGCAGACTGATCACATCGGGAATGATTTGGTGATGGAGATCGATCCAGATAATAGCCAGCAGTGCACCACAGAATATGAAATAGCCGAATCCAGTTAAGGTGAGCCCAAAACGAAAAAAAAGGGCCACTGAGAGAACACCCATCAACAGCTCAACGACCGGATACTGAGGTGATATCAGACGTTTACAGTTTGAGCATTTTCCCAGTAAAAAGATGTAGCTGAGAAGGGGGATGTTCTCATACCAGCAAAGGGTCTTTTTACATGCCGGGCAATGTGAAGCAGGGAAAACGATTGATTGGTCTTCACTTGGCAATCGCAGAATGACTACATTTAAGAAGCTGCCGACAACAGCACCCAGACAAAAAGTGAAACAGTAAATGAGGAAATGGGCTTCCATAGGATGAAATTACTGATAAATTATGAAAAAGAATTGCGGCTCTATTCACTTTCCTTGTAAACTATTCGCAAGCGATCA
>CAZLGM010000024.1:0-21643 GCA_964558875.1 uncultured Desulfocapsaceae bacterium | reverse complement strand
AATCCTCTTCCTCAACAAAAATTAAAGCTTGCTGAGGATTGGGGGTAATCAGAATCTGTTATGTTAATTATCGATTTTCACCCATAGATAGCCATAATTGTGGAAGACCGTTTTTTATCCTTTCCAACTCGCTGTTACTGCCGGGAGAATCTACTATGAAGCATATCGATATCCATTGTCATTTTTTCAACATCCAATATGGTTTCCGTGAAGCATTGCGGATCGGCTGGGATATGTTGTTGGGCCAGTATCCCTATCAAGACAAAAGTGAAGAGATACGGCTGTCGGCAAAGGAAAAAACGATCCGTAAGTTCGACCCAAAGAGTGTGTTCGATCTTATCGATTATATTGCCTCATTGATCACTACCGCGACAAACAGCTGCGATGAACAGTACCAGGCGGAGCAGAACTCCTATAAAGCCAGCTCTCTTTCTAATGATCAGGAGTTGATCACCGTGCCGCTGATGATGGACATTTATTACATCTTTGATGACGACTATTCCGCTGGACCACGGTTGTTTAAAAAAGATGATCCAGCTTCCTCAGAAGAGAAAAAAGAAGAATTTGAAGACTTTGCCAACCTTTTGAAAGACCATGTTCTTGGAAAAGCCAAACAAGTATTGGGAAAACGCACACCGAAAGCGGTCTCTGCTGAACCTGACAGGCTGATGGCAGAGCTTGATGATAAACTGAGAGACATCATCAGGGAATTCCCCGAACCAACAGTGAAAACAAAACTGTTCGCAAGTGAACCTATCCACCTCTCACCGGGATACGAAAAGCATATGTATGATCTGGAAAAACTTGTTGAGGAGAATAAGGAAACAGTATATCCATTTCTGGCCGTTGATCCTCGAAGACTGGGCATCATGAAGCTGGTTGAGAAGAAGGTCGGCAAAGATAAGCCCTTCATCGGTGTGAAATTGTATCCAGCCCTGGGATACATGCCGTCCCATCCGGCACTTTATCCGTTGTATGATTTTTGTATCGGCAACGATGTTCCGATTACCGTGCACACCTCACCAAAAGGTCTGCCGTCCCTATCCGGCAGTTGCTATGTAAGAAGCAGGGGTAATCCGTCAGAATGGTTTAAATGGGACAGGTTCGACAGCAAAGAGATCTTTGCTCCCAACAGACACTTCGGCGAGCCAAACAACTGGCTTGAGGTCTTTGAAGACGATAATGGACAGTACTCAGAGCTAAAAATCAATTTTGCGCATTTTGGAAAATTCGGTAGGACATCAGACAACGACTGGGCATCCCAAATCATTGCTCTTATGGAGAAATATAACCACGTTTACAGCGATATTTCTTTCTGCCAAGAAGAAAACCCTGTGCAGACAATCCGTGAGATCGTCGGCCAGCATACTGATGTTGCTGACAGGCTGTTATTCGGAACCGACTACATTATGCTCAAGACAACGGGAGGATCTGATGTGCTGCAAAATTACTTCGATGCTTTTAGTGATCTGCCCCGGAATATGTTTTATCTCAATTGTTGCCGGTTTCTTGGTCTTGAGGAATGAATAACAACAATGCCGACTCACATAAAAGATGGATTTGAGACTGGAAAATCCGGGCTAATTTTCCTTATCAGTCTGGAAAAATTCCAGCTCTTTTTTCAGGAGATTAATTTTGTCTTGAATATCGTGTGAAACCTCCTGTTTTTCGTCCTGCAAAGCAGTATTAAGTTCTTTTACCAATTGATCGAGTTCCACAACATCTTGTGATATATGGGAAATACGACTTTTAAGATCACTGCGAAGACCATCGAGTTCTCCTGCCAGTTCCTTGCCAAAATCTTTATTTCGTAACTTCAACTGCCGTCCAAGCCTTCCTTTCCGGATCCCCTTTATCTTTTGAGTCATTCCAAATACGGGACCAGCTATTCGATGAGAAATCCGAATTGTTAAAAGTGCATGGAGAAGAATAAAGGCAATAAGTACAATAAAATAGATTATTGTGTAGGGAATATTTTTGAATATGAAGACATAAGAAGCATCGGGAAGTGGAATTTCATGCCGGAGGACAAGGATTGAAATGATGTCTTGAGCGATTACAAAAAAGAGAAAGGTCATGACTCCGGCCTGTAGAAGATTAATTCCACCCAGTTTCAGCAACAGTTGCATCTGAAAAGGTCTATCACTGAGGAATTGTTTTCTGTTTTCTTTAATTGATTTCACCTACAAGATCTCCTTTGGAAAAATTTATCCATGCTCTTTTTATTCCACCCTGACAGGCATTATGAAATCTGGTGTCAGATCACCTGTCCATTCACATTCAATGGTAATGGTATCACCTGAAAGTGCTGCATTTATATTGGTCTCGCTGAATCGTACAACCCCTTCACCGGGTGCCATATCAAAAGCGGGAATACCGGAATTATACGGACTTTTTTTTCCACCGATATTGAGATCACGGGCGATATCGTCCGTTGCGTCACCCCCTGCGGTCATCTTGGCCAACTCCTCTTTTAAGAAGGATTGTGCTGTAGAACAATTGTTATAAGAGGTCGTTTTTTTTGCCGCCTGGATATATCTCATATACGATGGAAAAGCAATCGCAGCCAGCACTCCAATGATTGCTACAATAACCATAAGCTCTATGAGTGAAAAACCGTTTTCATTCTTCATAATCTTAACTCTATCTCTTTGAAGAACTGTAAAAACAACAACCCACCAAAGTCAAACAACACCCTGGAACTAATACATACCACAGCAAACCTGACCATTCAATATTTTTCATGATAAATCAGGAATTTACAGAGAGAACATTGGCAAATATTTTGGGGAAAACTAACCGATAAGGCTCAGGCATATCCACCTGTCTTGATAAGCCTGCTACCGTTGACAAAGATACCAAGGCGGGTATATTAGGTGCGGTTATAAACAAAATAAATACAAATGATGAAACGCCTTTGATGGAAAAAAGATGGACAATCAACGAATTGACAATCTATTCACACCGGAAGTGTTAAAAAGCCTTTTCCCCGAAGAACGTTCAAATGAGTTTTTTGATGCGCTGTTTGGAGATGCCCAGGAAGGAGCCTATGATATTCTCCTGGCATACCGAGGGGTGAACGGCGACAATCTCGTACTTGATCTGGAACTTCATGAAAGACCGGGAAAATGTCTGGCCTGTAATCTGACCCAGGGATTGCCGACGGTTTTTTCCAGACATCCCATCATAAACCTTGGCGGCCTGGTGGATGAGGTCAATACACTACTGGCAGATATGGCCTCGTGCAAAGACTGGTCTCTTGGTTATACTGAGCAGCGCAGCAAGGAGACGCACGTCATTCCGCTGACCATTCAGCTTGAAGAGACCTGACCTGAATCCATGAGCGTCCGATAGCACTGAGTCTTTACTTGATTGAACCGACCGATATAGATCAGCAACTATTATCGATCAGTCCAATCAAACAAAGCTACAGCACTATCGGACGCTCATCAATCCAGGTGATCTCCAGGCAATTCAAATATACCTCCGCAACCGGGCCATTCCATGAACCTGCAACAGAAAATCGGACAACTGTTTGTCCTGGGCTTTCGTGGAGACCATATCGACAAATCCCATCCGATAGCTCGGGATATTTCCGACTTGAATCTGGGAGGTGTTGTTCTTTTTGACAGGCTGCTTGCCAGATCACAGTCGGACAACAATATCATCTCGCCTGATCAGCTAAAAACCCTTATCACTTCACTCAAGTCCCTGGCCGAGACACCTCTACTGATCTGCATCGATCAGGAAGGTGGTTTAGTTTGCCGTCTGAAAAAAGAAAAAGGTTTCTCCCCGACATGCTCAGCTAAAGATTTGGGAACGATTAATGATCTTGGCAAAACCCTGGATCAGTCGCAGTTGACGGCCCGAATGCTTGCCAACACAGGTATAAACTGTAATTTCGCACCTGTTGTTGATGTCAATGTTTATCCGCAAAATCCGATTATCGGCAAATTGGGGCGAAGTTTCTCCTCGCACCCACAGAAGGTTATCGACCATGCTGCTGCATGGATAGAGGGTCACTACCGGTCAGGTGTTATAAGCTGTCTGAAACATTTTCCCGGACACGGGTCTTCCCGCCACGATTCCCATCTGGGTTTTGTTGATATTACCGCAACCTGGGAAGAGAGGGAACTGCAGCCATTTCAGGAACTGATCAATCAAGGGTGCTGCGATATGATCATGACCGGCCATCTTTTCCATTCAGGCCTGGATGGACAATACCCGGCGACATTATCACCTTCGATCATCAACACTCTTCTACGCGCGCGACTGGGCTTTGATGGGCTGGTTGTTTCGGATGACCTGCAGATGAAAGCGATTACCAATCGTTATGGAGTCGAACAGGCCGCCTGTCTTGCCCTGGCTGCCGGAGTAGACATGATTGTTATCGGTAATAATCTCGAGTACGATGTAGATATTCTTCCCAAATGTATAGAACGTGTGACAGAGGCCTGCAGTAACGGCACAATCCGACAACAACGAATAGACGAGGCCTATGAACGGGTTCAGAAGATAAAACAAAAAATCATTTAACTATTCAGCTGCACCCCATCTTTGAACGATCAGCCTTTTCAGCATACCCGATCGATGTATAGCTGAAAAGACTGCTTGTCCAAACCTGGGGCACATCTGAACACTTACGCGCAGTAGGTTGTAGAACTTTCTTGTTTCCCCCTGAATAGTTACAAAATAATTGCTAAAAACGATGGAGACGAAATATAACCAAACCCATAATGTGGTTATCGGCTACCTGGTCTGGCTGCTGGGTTTTCTCGGAGCCCATCGTTTTTATTATGGCAAGCCGGTCTCCGGCACAGTCTACTTTTTCACCCTGGGCCTGTTGTTTGTCGGCTGGATTGTTGATCTTTTTTTGATTCCATCGATGAACCGAAATGCGGATGTGAAATATGTCGATGGGTATATCGATTACAATGTGAGCTGGCTTCTACTCACCTATGGTGGTTTTTTCGGCCTGCATCGTATTTATATAGGCAAATGGACCACAGGGGTGATTTATATGCTGACCGGCGGGCTTTTTCTGATCGGCTATATTTACGACTTCTGGACACTTAACGAGCAGATTAGCCAAATTCATTCAAATGAGATGAAGAAATGAAAATAAACCATCCTTACTCCTGTCAACAGAAACCGGAGATCGACTACCCCTGTGACTGGCTGTATAAGGTAATCGGTGAAAACCCGGAAGCTGTTAAAGATGGAGTCTTTCAGGTCCTGGCGAACAAGGACTTTCTTTTTACCGACTCCCACTCAAGTTCCGGCGGTAAATACCACAGTTTTAATGTTGAACTGACGGTCGACAGTGAAGAGGAACGGTTGTCAATTTATAACCTGTTAGTCAACCATTCGGCTATTAAGGTCGTTATCTAGTTATGCAGAATACAGAAAAGAAGGAAAAACAGTCCCGCCTTATTGGGGTCCTGCGGGAAGGAGTGACGGTCATCCAGATGATCCTGTTTAAAAAGGTGCGGGAAAATCTGAGCAAGAAGTATCCGGAAAAACAGGACAGCCACGTATCAATGCTGGCCGGATCGATCACCAACGAGTTGTTCGGCACAGTCAATCCCGATGAAAAATTCAAAAACTTTCGCCGGGAGAATCGGGGAACCATCGAACAGGAACTGCTCGGTCTTGCAGAAGAGCTGGCCGAACTGCGCCCAATCCTCTCGGACAGCCTGCGGGTGTTAACCCTGTGCGAGTCCCAACTGGGAAACAAAAATCCCGGGCTGCTTAAAAAAGCGAACGAACTGGGAATCCTGGTTGAGGAGCGGGATATTCCGCTGCCGTCTATTTTCATGACCCGGGTTCGGGAGTTGGGTGCCCAATATAATCTAATCATTCCCCCTGTTCAGATTAAGCCTGAGGAAGACTCGATTATTCAGTAACCAACTCCACTTGCACAACTCCGCGGACCGAGTTACTGACAAACACCGCTTCGGCCCGCAGTAAATCGTCTCTGGTCAGTTCCTGCTCAATCACGGTTACATCGCTGTCCTCAAGGAGCTGTTTACGCATCACACCGGCCAGCAATCCACTTATTACCGGCGGTGTGATATACTGACCGTCAATATAGCAAAAGATATTGGTAATACACCCTTCTGTCAGTTTTCCACCTTTGTTGAAAAAGCAGATATCGAAGAGCCCCTCTTCCTGCGCTCGTTGATATTCCCGGACAAACAGCTGTCGTCTGGTTGTTTTATGAAAAAGAAAGGGAGATTGTTGATCAACCCGCTCCGATGACAACCCAATTAAAGGGAGATATCCATCGGGTTGCTGAGGTTTGTCCGGCAACTGTCTGCAGGTCGGTAAAGTGCAGGGTCCGCTACTGATATCCACCTTGCCATCCTTGGACAAAAGCAGCCTCACCCGAGTTGGCTTATTATCGAACTGCTCAGCAGCCTCCTTGAGCTCTGATGCCACATCATCCGGATCACACTGAAAGAGAAAATAGCCAGCGGATGAACGAAGACGCTCCAGATGGTCGTCAAGCAGCCAGTACCCTTGATCCGGTTCCCAGAGAAAACTCTCTATCAGATGAAATTCCTCCGTTTTCCTTGTCAAGAAATTGCCCTTGAGCAGGCATTCCTGCCATTCGTTTTCAGGGTCCGAGTCGTAAACTATGCCTGAGCCTATTCCCATTTCTCCCTGGTTGCCATTTAAAACAATGGTACGGATAGGCACATTAAAGGCGGCATCACCGTTGGGAGCCAGATATCCGATGGCCCCGCAATACACACCCCTTCTGTCTTTTTCCAGCTCATTAATGATCTCCATGGTCCTGATTTTCGGGGCTCCGGTAACCGAACCGCAGGGGAAAAGGGCCTTGAACAGATCAGCCAGGGACAATGTGGGAAACAGCCCTTCACCAATTTCTCCACGGATGGTGGAGGTCATCTGCAGCAGGGTCTCATAGGTTTCCACATCAAACAGCGACTCAACCCATACCTTGCCGCCGGTTATATCAAACATCAGGTGGCTGAGATCGTTTCGCAGCAAATCGACGATCATCACATTTTCACTGCGATTCTTCGGATCATGGGAGAGAAAGTGACGATGGTGGCGATCCTCAACCACCGTTCTGCCTCTCTTCAAGGTGCCCTTCATGGGCTTGACAGTAATAGTCCTGTTTCTTTTAGCGAAGAAGAGTTCGGGAGAAAATGAAAGCACCCGCTCGTTTTCCCATTTAATCAAAGCTCCATAAGATACCGATTGATTTCGGCGCAGTGCGGAATACAGACCTTCCGTTGAGCCGCGGTGGGAAAAGAGCAGCTTGATAGTATAATTAACCTGGTAAGTATCTCCCGCCCGGATGTATTCTTTTATCTTCTTAATTGAGCGGATATAGTCCAGACGTTCCTGAGTCGGTGTCAGATCATCAACAAAATAGTCAAGATCCGTGTGTTGCTCAATCTCATGCAGAGGAAAGTTGTGTTCACCGGTTATGTGGTTGAAAAAAAAAGGCCGCCTGAACACCCCGAGATCAGCCATCAACAGACTATCGTCTCCCGGTCGGTTCAAAAGAGGCTGCAGGCTTTCCTCAAGCAGATAACCGAATTCGTAGCCAATCCAACCGACAAGATAATAACCCTGAACCAGCCACATTCTCATCCGTTCAAGAAAGTGATTATGGTCCTCATTCCGAAAACATTGCAGCCTCTCTACTGGATCGACAAAAAGAAAGGATTGGTTGTTATTTTTATCCGGTTTTGAGGTGTCAAGAAATACGCACTGTTTTTTGCTGTTGATCAGGTGCAGCAGTCTTGAGAAGTCGCTTGCTTGTATATATTTCATGAATTCGGGAAAAATATTGATGCTTCTGGTCCACCATGACACCTATAGGACTTGCATCGAAAATTAAAATCTACTATATTTGTATGTTTTGCTGATCAAGACAAATCATCATTGTTTTTTATTCATTCCGTGCCAATTCGATCTCATTCAACATAAAGGAGACGGGCATGTTAATCAAGGAATGGATGATCTGTCCGATTTACCATAACCGGTAGTTACATTGCTGTATTTCTATAGGCTAAATAGAGCGAATCATATAAGTACAAATCGAAGGAGAAATTATTATGTCACGAAAAATGGTCACCATTGATGGTAACCAGGCCGCCACCCATGTTGCCTATGCAACAAGTGAGGTCATTACCATTTATCCGATTACCCCCTCTTCCCCCATGGCTGCCGAGGCCGACGCCAAGGCCACCAGCGGACAGAAAAACATATGGGATTCCGTTCCTGTAGTCACCCAGATGCAGTCAGAGGGTGGTGTAGCCGGCTCCATCCACGGATCCCTGGCAACGGGTTCTCTCTGTACAACTTTTTCAGCTTCCCAGGGGTTGCTGCTGTTGATCCCTAATATGTATAAGATTGCCGGTGAGCTGACACCGACTGTTTTTCATATCACAGCCCGTTCAATCGCCTGTCAGGGACTGTCGATTTTCGGTGATCATGCTGATATTTATGCTGCCCGTCAGACCGGCTGGAGCATGCTCTGTTCCCAGAATGTTCAGGAATGTATGGATATGGCTCTGATAGCAACTCAGGCATCCCTGCAATCCCGTATCCCGTTCGTTCATTTCTTTGACGGCTTCAGAACCTCCCATGAGATTCAGAAAGTTGAGGAGTTGAGCTATGACGACATGCAGGAAATGATCGATGAAGATATGGTCATTGCCCACAGAAAGCGTGCCTTGACACCGGACAGACCGACCATTCGGGGTACCGCTCAGAACCCTGATGTCTATTTCATCGGTCGTGAGACGGTAAACAAGTACTATGACGCCACGCCTGCCATCGTCCAGGAGACCATGGATAAATTAGCCAAAATAACCGGCCGTCAATATCATCTCTTTGATTATTACGGTGCTCCCGATGCTGACAGGGTTGTTGTTCTGATGGGATCCGGCTGTGAAGTAACAGAGGCTACTATCGACCACATGGTCGCCCAGGGTGAAAAAGTGGGTATGGTGATCGTTCGTCTGTTCAGACCGTTCGATTCAAAAGCAATGGTTGCCGCGCTGCCCGATACCGTTAAAACCATCACCGTTCTTGACCGGACCAAAGAACCCGGTTCCGCCGGTGAGCCGCTCTACCTCGATGTGCGTGCGGCTGTAGGTGAAGCTGCCGATAATGGTCGTCCAGCGCCTGTTATCTACTCAGGCCGTTATGGACTGGGCTCAGCTGAATTCACACCTCCGATGGTTAAAGCTGTATTCGACAACATGACGGCTGATTCGCCCATGACCAGATTCTGTGTCGGCCCCAATGATGACGTAGCTTTCACCAGTCTTTCCTACGACCCATCGTACAACATCGAAGGTGAGGACGTATACCGCGCCATGTTCTACGGCCTGGGTTCAGATGGTACTGTTGGTGCCAACAAGAACACCATCAAGATTATTGGTACCGAGACCGATAACTCGGCTCAGGGCTACTTTGTGTATGACTCAAAGAAGTCAGGCTCCATCACCACATCTCATCTGCGATTCGGTAAGAACCAGATTGTTGCCCCTTACCTGATCAACAAGGCCAATTTTATCGCCTGTCATAACTTCACCTTTCTTGATCAGTATGACATGCTTAAAAACCTTGATGTCGGCGGAACATTCCTGCTGACCACAACCTTTAACAAGGATCAGATCTGGGACAAACTGCCTGCCCCGGTTCAGAAAGATCTGATCAACAAGAAGGCAAAATTCTATATTATCGATGCCATCTCACTGGGTCAGGCAATCGGGTTGGGCGCCAGGATCAACATGATCATGCAGACCGCTTTCTTCCTGATCTCCGGTATTCTGACCGAAGAGGAAGCCATTAAGGCCATTAAGGATGCTATCAAGAAGACTTACGGCAAGAAAGGTGACAAGATCGTCAATATGAACTACGACGCGGTTGACGCGGCTGTGAAAAACATCGTTGAGGTCTCCATCACTGACTCTGTCAGCGGACACGAACTGCCGCCCACCGTTCCCGATGATGCGCCTGACTTTGTAAAAGAGGTCACCGCCAAGATGATCCAGGGAATCGGTGATCAGATCAAAATTTCCGAAATGCCCAACGATGGTACCTGGCCGACAGGCACCACCCAGTATGAAAAACGTAATATCGCGGTCAACGTTCCGCAATGGCTGCCTGAGAACTGTATCCAATGCGGTCAGTGCTCACTTGTCTGTCCCCATGGAACTATGCGGATGAAGATTGTTGACAGCGTTGATGGCGCTCCTGATGCCTTCAAGTCAGTCGATGCGGTCGGCAAGGCTTTTAAAGGCAAAAAATTTGCCATCCAGGTCTTCACCGAGGACTGCTGCGGCTGTACTCTCTGTGTTGAGACCTGCCCTGCTAAGACCAAGGCTCTGGAGATGACTCCCAACAACGAAGAAGTCAGGGCCACTCAGTCTGAGAATGTCAAATTCTTCCTGGGCCTGCCTGAGATCAATCCGGCCGAGGTGAATCCTACCACCATCAAAGGCAGCCAGTTGCTGCGACCGCTCTTTGAGTTCTCCGGTGCATGCATGGGTTGCGGTGAAACACCCTATATCAAACTGGCAACCCAGATGTTCGGCGACAGAATGCTGATCGCCAACGCCACAGGCTGTTCATCCATTTATGGTGGTAACCTGCCGACAACACCGTACTGTAAGCGTGATGACGGACGTGGACCCACCTGGGCCAACTCCCTGTTTGAAGACAATGCTGAGTTTGGCCTTGGAATGCGCACTTCGGTCAACAAGCTTTGCTCCCAGGCGGACGAACTGCTTGATACCGCTGCCGAGAAAGGTCTCATCGACCAGGCCATGGTTGATGGAATCCGTAATGCTCCGCAGAAAACCCAGACTGAGATCGAAGAACAGCGTGCACGGGTAGCTGATTTAAAAGCCAAGCTTGAAGCAAGCGACGATGTGATTGCCAAGCGTCTGCACGCCATTGCCGACTATCTGGTGAAGAAATCAGTATGGATCGTTGGTGGCGACGGCTGGGCATATGACATCGGTTACGGCGGACTTGACCATGTTCTTGCCTCTGGTGAGAATGTCAATGTGATGATCCTTGACACCGAGGTCTACTCCAATACCGGTGGTCAGGTTTCCAAATCGACACCGCGTGCCGCTACTGCCCAGTTTGCCGCAGGCGGTAAGAAACTGCCCAAGAAAGATATCGGTATGATCTTCTCTACCTACGGTAATGTGTATGTTGCCAAAATCGCTATGGGTGCGAATCCGAGTCAGACAGCCAAGGCTATTGCCGAGGCGGAAGCCTATGACGGTCCTTCACTGATCATCGCTTACTCTCACTGCATCAACCACGGTATCAACATGACCAAAGGTCTTGATCAGCAGAAGAAAGCGGTTACCAGTGGCCACTGGCCGCTGTACAGGTATAATCCTGACCTGGAAGATGCAGGCAAGAACCCGCTGTCCATCGATTCCAAAGAGCCGTCCATTTCGTTCGAGGAATACGCACTCGGTGAAAACCGTTACCGTATGCTGAGACTGATGAATCCGGACGAGGCCGATGATCTGATGGCTCAATCCCAGAAAGATGTGGAGAAGAGCTGGAAATTCCTGACAGGTCGTAAAGAAGCACTGGATGCTGATGTTGAATAAACAACCACACGTTTAACGTGTGGTTGTGGTCCAAAAAGAAGAAGGGGTTCATATCCAATCGGATATGAACCCCTTTTCTATTTCAAACCAAGTAGTTCTAACTCGAAACTCGAAACCGAATTTATCCTTCCTCCTTTTTCTGCGCTTCCCGCTCCGCCTTGTACTCCTCGTACTTTTTCACCGACTGTTCAACCACATCGTCCTGACGGTTCTTAATTTCTTCGACCTTGGCCTCGATCTTGTCTTTTTTGATTGTCATCGTTTGAGCACCAAAAAGAGTCGCCGCCAGATACTGGAAGGAAAAAAGCATCAACTCTACATCATCATTACGGATTGTATCTATGGTTTCTTCGTCGACTTCATAGGTATCAAGAAATGTAGACTCGAAGACAAACCTGCGAAAATGATCAAGATCCGTTGAAGCCATAAAAAACATACGTTTGGCCTGCTCAGACAGAGATGCCTGGAACCCGTACGATTTGCGGCGCATCACCAATCGAAGCCACTCCTTGTTCATTTCATCACGAACATCCACTCCCTGATCTTCACGCCATTCACGGATCGTCCATTCCTTGTCTTCTTCAAAGCCTTTGCAGTGATCCTCTTTGACAACAAAGAAGAACTTCTCTTCTTCTTTCTGGTCAGCATCCCGTTGATTGGGGTCTCCCCCCTCATGAAAATCGGCCATACCTACAGGATAATAACGGCAGGCTGATGGTCGGTCAGTGTAAACCGTACACCCTTCAGGGGTGACAAAAGGACACTTATGATCATCTTCCCGAAGCTTGATGGCGACACCGGGCATATCGGTTTTTTCCAGATAAACAGGTATGGTATATTGCTGGAGAAATTCATGGGCCGGCAGATTGAGTCGCTCCTTCAACCTCAGAATATCATATGGAGTTAAAACGATCTTTATTCCACCGCAGCATGCAGTAAAGCATTTCACTCCGGGATGACAGCGGAACCTAATTTTCGAGTCCATCGTCAGCTTCTGAGGCATGATATTCGATGGATTGGTACTTTTGCTAAAGAGCGTTTTCTCTTTAGCGGACAGCTCTTGATTGCTCATTCTTTCACCTGTTAATCCTCATTAAATCCACCTGAATCATCAAGCAAAGCGACAGCACTATCGAATGCTCGCAGATCCAGGATCCGAAAAATTGACAAAACAGCACATATTCTAAACACGC
Organism: uncultured Desulfocapsaceae bacterium; assembly: GCA_964558875.1. Lineage (GTDB taxonomy): Bacteria > Desulfobacterota > Desulfobulbia > Desulfobulbales > Desulfocapsaceae > CAZLGM01. The sequence continues at coordinate 8,820 of CAZLGM010000024.1, read as the reverse complement.
TGGTCTATGGTGTCAAACTGAATTCAACAAATAATGAATAGCCGTTCATTTATTTCCGCGCTGTTTCGACAAAATCGAAATCGACTCGCCCTGTTTCAGTGAAGTAAACAAAACTATCTTCAGCATGGTTTTTAACAATTGAAAATGATATAACAAGATTAACGAAAGAGAAGAGCCGGAAACCGGTAAAAGACCATTTATGGACTTGAAGTTTGTCTGAAAAGAACTTATAAGTCTGACTCAAATAACCATGATTTATTTTTTTGGTTGAAAGGTTGTTTGACGTAAGGAAGAGTACATGAAATTATTTACCCGGCCCATTGATCTCAGTACCGTTAACACGATTATCTATCATCTCCCCGATGGTCAGTCCCTTTCGGTGAAAATTGATGGTATCGAAGATGTACTCGATCTGGACCTGGATACCGGCCATATCTGTGACACCTCCGATATTGACGGGGTTGTTCACTTCTTCCCAAGGGGACATGCCTAATTCCTGATTCGGTGAGCATTTGCCGGCACAGTACCTGTGAGTACTACACGGGACACTCAATCTCTTATAATCTGGTGATTGTCACTCCTGTATAATCCATGTTGAACTTTCCTTTTGTTTATCCACGAGGACGATCTTTTGTTAACGGATAAACAAGTCCATATTGACCCATCCTGCGACCATCATATCCATACTTCACATTGTCGGCACGCCTCTGGTACTATGGAGGAGTATGTTCGAGCAGCCATTAAAAAAGGATTAAAAAAAATCACCTTTCTCGAACATATGGAGATAGGGATTCACTATTTTGAGCGTGTATGGCTTGAAGAGGAAGATTTCAATCGTTACTTTCAAGAAGGAAGTGCGCTGCAGAAGAAATATAGTGATCAACTGACAATCAGCTTGGGAGTGGAAGTTGGATACAATCCTCATTACAAAAAAGAGCTTAAACAGAGTCTTGCCAACTACCAATGGGACCTTATCGGGCTGTCATACCACTTTGTCCATGTGCCTGAACTTACCCATCACCTGAACCTGGTCTCACGGAAAAAGGAAAACGTTGCCCTCTTTTCAAAAGTTGGCTGCAAACGTCTTCTCGATCTCTATTTCAGTGGACTCATTGAGGCTGTTGACTTTCTTGAAGCGGATTTCCTCTGCCACCTGGATGCCGCCCTTCGCTTCCAGCCGGACCTTACCCTGTCGGCAGAAAACCGACAGCAGATCAACACCTTGTTGACACGATTGAAGGCCAACAATATGGCTTTAGAGATCAACACATCCGGGTTCTGCATTCGACAGGAGCCCTTTCCCAACAGGACAATTCTGGCAGCAGCAATGGAAAAAGGCATCCCCTTTGTTGCCGGATCCGATGCACACAGGCCGAAAGATGTGGGGAGACACTTTGACAGGCTTCCCGGTTTGCTGCAAGATATCCGATGCACACAGCAAGAACGATAAGTTTAGTGGATTTAAATATCGAATATCGAACAAGAAATCATGAATGTCGAAGGATAAACAGCAACCAACACTTTATTATTCGATATTCCTGGTGACCTCTGTGGTTTCTCTTTTAGCTTTTTACCGGATACCAATCCACTCCAAGACGTCTGATCACATTAAAACCACCTGACAGTACCAGACTGTTGGTTTTGCCAATGGAATCGAGAAAGACCTGTACCTCGTATGACCTGGTTCCGGCATCGCATAAGATGATCAAGGTTTTATCGGTTGGAACTTCATCATGACGGTCCCGGACCTCGTTGTAGACAATGGCTTTCCACCTGTCGTCACCGTATTTGTCAGCAAACGGTGTGGCCTCAGCAGGATGACGGATATCCAGGGCCATCCAGTCCGGTTGACTGTTAAAATCATCCATCCAGACTAGAAAAGACTCCATATCAATCTTGCGCAAACGACCGTCACACAGATTGTCTGCAACATAGGCCGCCGCGTTGATTGAATCGATTGCCGCTGAAAAGGGTGGTGCATAGGCCATTTCCAGATTACCAAATTCATCAATGGTTGCTCCTTTTGACAGCATGGCGGCAGCCGCGTCAATTCGGGCCGAAATCCCATCGTTCATAGGTCCGAATCCCTGCAGCCCCAGCACCCTTCTGGAACGCCGGTCAAACACGAGTTGAAAAAAAACAATGGATTCGGTCGGAAAGAAATGAGCCCGGTCAGATGGAGCAGTAAGCGCTACATCGGCATCAAAACCTTCCTCCAGAGCTCTTGTTAAGCTCAGACCAGTTGCCGCAATACAGCTCTCAAAACCCTTCATGATAAAACTGCCTACGCCTCCCTCAAAGACGGAAGGAATACCGGCCATATTATCGGCTGCAACCCGTCCCTCCTTGTTGGCAAGAGATCCTAAGGGGGCATAAAACTTCTTTCCCGAAACCAGATGACGTATCTCAACGCAATCACCGGCGGCGTAGATGTTCGGATCGGAAGTCTGCATACGCTCATTGACCACTATGGCACCCATCCCTGAAACCTGCAATCCCGTATCCCTAGCCAGCTCTGAACGTGGCCTGACGCCTGCAGCCATGATCACCATGTCGGTATCAATGGTTCGCTGATCGGTCCGGACCCCGGTTACTTTGCCATCCTTACCGACCAACTCAACTGCACCTTCACCTGTGAAGACCTCCACATTGTTTTCCCGAAGATGCTGGGTCAACATATCGGCCATGACCTTATCGACAATGCCCGGCAACAACTGGTCCATGTACTCAACCAGGCTTGTCTGTACTTCCCACAGGTCTGCCAGGGCTTCCGCCATCTCTATTCCGATGGCTCCACCGCCGATCACCACAGCCCGTCCCACCTGACCTTTTGCAATCCGCTGTTTGATCTCAATGGCTTTATGCAGATCACTGATAGTGAACACACCGTCCAGATCAACCCCGTTTATCGGCAGAACCACGGGCTTTGAACCGGTGGCCAGCATCAGGGTATCGTACGGCACAGTCGATACCCTACCGTCTTTAAGTTTTTGAACCTCGACAACCTTCTCATCACGGTTGATGGACAGCGCTCTGGTGGATGTGAGTACATCGACTCCTTTGGCAGCCCGGAAAAAGGACTCATCCCGGATCATGTGAAATGATGTGGAACGGAGCTCCGAGTCATCGGAAACATCACCTGAGACATAATAGGGAATACCGCAGCCGCCATAGGAAATCAGGCTGTCCTGGTCAATGACCGTTACCTGAGCACCCGGCATAAGTCTCTTTATCCTGCTGGCAGCCTTGGGACCGGCCGCTACTCCTCCAATGATCACAATTTTTTTGTCACTCATTCCTGGTTCTCCATTCATATAAAAATCAAACCGAGACACCCACTCTATTCTGCATCACTTCAGAAGATTCTACTCTGAAAACTGCTTTCTGCGAGTACTCGGAAGTAATCTGTTGGCTTTAATTGTTTACGGATTCAGGTCACACTTTCCAGCCGCTCAAGATTCATTCTATGTCGGGAGTCAAAGAGCAGTCGGGAGATCAGCCAAATGCTGAAAATCACGCCAAAACCGGTACCAACGGCAATAAGGAAGATAATCAATATCTGATATTTCACCGCATCAAATGGTGATGAACCTCCCAAGATCTGCCCGGTCATCATGCCCGGCAGACTGACAAGTCCCGCTGCGGCCATTGAATTAATAATGGGAATCATACCGGTCCGCATACAATCTTTTCTTATATCGACGCAGGCCTCCTTCCAGGTCTGGCCCAACAGCAGCCGTTGTTCGACGATATCACGCTGATCGTAGAGCCGGGTCGTCAACAGGTCCGAAGAGATGGAAATCCCGTTCATGGTATTGCCCAGCAACATCCCAAGAAGGGGAATGGCGTATTGCGGTGTATACCAGGGTTCAACCCGAACGATAACCGTGAGTGCCAGCAGGGTGACCGAAAATGATGACACAAACATGGCTCCAGTGCCGATACAGTAACCGGCAAAGCCTGATATTTTCCTCTTTTGCCGTGCCCGCACCTCTCGTCCGGCTGCCAGCAGCATAATGCAGGCCATGCCGACAACCCCCCATACGTTGACATAACCAAACAGCGCCTTCAGTACCAGGCCGATAAGCAGGAGTTGAATGGTCATCCGCGCGCCGTTGATCACCATTCTCTTTGCCAAGCCCAGCTTGAGGAGGCTGCTGGTTCCGGCCAACAGGAGAAGCAGAAAAGCGGCTATACTAAGATCGAAGGCGCTGAGTGAGATAACATCCATAATCTTCTACCTGAATCCGTGAGCGCCCTCAGGAAGTGCTCGTGGAGTGCATTCGATAGTGCTGTAGCTTTGTTTGATTTGACTGGCCAATAATAGTGAACTATATCGGACAGTTAAATCGAACAAAGATGCAGTGCTAGCGGATGCCCCGAAGGGCGAGTTGTTTATTAAGGTCAGCTCAATGCTGATAAATAATATCCTTATATATAAATAGGTTATTGGCTCAAACAACAAATTTCGTCACGGATTCAGGTTCTGCTCTAGAGGGCAAACAAACCATTTTTTTCGAGCCTTAAGACACGATCACTGACTCGTTCCAACTGCTCAAGATCATGACTGATCCAGATCATACCCACCTGCCGGCTGCTGCGAATATCGGCCAGAATAGTTTCCAACTGTGCTGTATGGTGACGGTCAAGGGCGGAAGTAGGTTCATCGAGTAATAGAAATGAAGGGTGATTGATCATGGTCCGTAAAAACGAAAACCGTTGCTTCTCCCCGGTCGACAGTCGACTGACACGCCAGTTCATACTGTCTTTGGTAAAACTCAACTCTTTCAACCAGCAGTTAAAATCATCATCGGCCCCATCGGGGAAATGATCTCCGACACGATCAAACCACCAGCGTGACTCGGCCGGCAGCATACTCACCTGTTTGCGCCACTGGTAGGGAACTACTGTCTGATATGAAACTCCATTCAGAGTTATTTCACCCTCATGGGGAAGCAGATCAACAATCGCCCGTAAGAACTGGGTTTTACCGATTCCCGATTCTCCCGTCAGACCGACGCACTCCCCTTGAGTAACAGTCAACGAGTAAGGCCCATTCTCCAGAAACCTTACCTCCTGTATCTGCAATCCCTTTTTTATATTCACCTAAACTTCGTTTTAAGAAAAATCTGTATCCGAGAGTATTCGCCGGTACTGCATCACGGTAGAACAATGAAGAAGGTGGTTCCTTTACCTTCCGTGCTTTCCACCCATATTCTGCCATTGTGGTTTTCTATGATATTTGCGGTAATAGCCAGCCCCAAGCCTGTGCCCTTGTCCTTATCGGTAAAGAACGGTTCAAAGATATGCTCGATCTTATCGGGTGTTATACCGATACCGTTATCCTGGATGGCGATTTTCACTGTGCCGTCTTTTTTAGCTTTTTCAGTTCGTACCGTCAGCACACCACCATTGTCCATGGCCTGAATGCCATTAACCAGAATGTTGAGAAGCCCACGATAAAGCAGATCTTTATCGCTGTTAACCGAGCCCAGGCCTTCTGTGAGCGCGGTTTTGAGTTCAATATTTTTTTCCTGCAGTTTCGGGCCGACAAAGTCGAGTGCCTGGGAAACAATCTCGTTGATATTGGAAGGTTCCAGTTTAGCGTCCTGAGGTCTGGCAAAATCGAGGAATTCCATGACGATATTGTTGAGCCTGCTGGTCTCATCAACAATGATTTTGGCCAGATGTTCGTTGCCGGGAGCCACTTTTCTGATCCTGTTTTCCAGGATCTCTGCCGTACTTCGAACAATGCCCAACGGGCTTTTTATCTCGTGGGAGACTGTCGCCACCATTGTTCCCAAATGGGCAAGCCGTTCAGCCTGGTTGAGTTTTTCTTCCAACGCCAGACGCTCGGTGGCCCTTTTCTCCATGATCTTATCCGCCCGGGAAACAATGGTACGCAGAACAAGAAAGAGAACGGCCATCACAAGATTGGACACCAGAATGATACGGCCCTGGAGTCGTATAATCGCCTGGTAGTCCTTGGATAGATCCTTATCGATCTCGATCACCCCCATGATCACTTCACCAGGCTCACCGCTCTGTTTCACCTGCCTGAAAGGAATGAACGTTTTCAGCTTACTGCTGACCGGTTCAGCCCAGGGCAGCAAACTGAACAGGGAGCCGCTTGAGATGAATTTGGAGTTGGGAATGCCTTCAAGCGCCTTTTCATACTCCTCTTTGCCGATATCCTTTTCCCCGACCAGATCGGAAACTGTTGAGTAGGAAATAACATTGACGCTTGAATCGTAGATGGTCACCGAATCGATCTTCAATCCCTGAATGACGTTCTGGACAACCCGGTCCAGGTAATCGAACTGTTCCGGGTTGGACAGGGCAATACCGCCAAAACGGACAACAGCCGGTAAAACAAATCGACGAAAAACCTGTTGATTAAGGTTCTCGGCAAGCAGACGCGAGTATTCCTCACTCCGTTCCAACATAATCGTTCTGGCATGATTGGAGATAACAACCGAAAGAAACAGGGTAAAGATGAGAATTACACCCAGACTGGTAAATGAGAAGTACTTGACCAGTTGAAACGGCTGCATCCCGGCAGCCACTTTCTGTTTACGTATAGAATCAAGTACTTTATGAGCTTCGACCTTATTTCTCACCACACACTCCGCAGCTTCTGCATATTTCGGTATCGCACACCTTTGTTATTTTCTCTGCAAACGAACGAACATATTCACGATAAAGATATCCCATATTAATGCCATGATCGATGATCGACCAGGGGAGAAACGTGGATTCATCCGATCCGGTCAGAGCATAGCGTTCAACTGAAAGTTTGCTCTTTTTCATTGCCTGCTTCCAGGATAGCTGCCTGGCCGCCATGTTGAATAAAACTTCTCCAAGTCTGCGGTCCCCTTTAGCCAGCACAGCTTGAAATACCACCTTTTCGGGATTATCGCAACGGAGACGGACATTGGCAATGGGAGCGACCCCTTTGCGAAGATGGGCTATTTTTCCTTTTAAGGCAGTAATAGACTGTTTTAAGGGTTGAGTCTCTCCTGCCGCCAGCCGGTCACTGACCCCAAAACAGTGATACTGGAAAGGTGTCCACGGTTTGGGGATAAAACAGTTCACGGAAAGGGCAATTTCACACAGTCTCCCCCTCTCTTTACCCACCGGATCTATAATATTTTTTATTTTCCGTATCAGATTAAGCATCTCATCAAGATCGTTTTCTTCTTCAGTGGGCAAGCCGATCATCAGGTAGATCTTCAGTTTGTAGAGTCCGGCTTCAGCCAGGTTTTGGCACGCGGCAAGGATGTCCCCTTCATCCATTCCTTTATTAATTACCCGACGCAGACGCTCGGAAGCACCATCGGGCGCAATAGCTACGCTTTTCAGGCCGCTTGCTCCAAGAAGATCGAGGAGTTTTCCGGATATTCTGTCAGCCCGAAGCGACGAAAAAGAAAGGGAGCAGCCGCTCCCAAGCAGGTATTGGGATAAATCGGACAGAGAGTCGCGGTCAGCCATTTCCATGCCAAGCAGCCCAATTCGCTCGATACTATCCGGCCGCTGCGCAAGGCCTGCAATAACGGCCTCACTATCCCACAGTCGTGGTGGACGGTAAATGAATCCGGCTGCGCAAAATCGACACCCCCTTGAACAGCCGCGACCAAGTTCGGTCAAATACAGATCTGAAAACTCGGCATGGGGAGTAAGTACCTGTGAATGCGCGGCCTCGTGGCAATCAGCAGCAAACACCTTTTTTATGCGTGCAGGTACTTTTTCATCGGAATGCACTCCAACAAGTACTTCGTTTTCATCGTAGATCGGATGATAGAGAGCAGGAACATAACAGCCCTGAAACGATTTTGCGGCCTTTTTCAGCAGTTTTCCCCTGCCGGTAGTGTCCAATGACTGGATGATGAACCCAAGGAATTCAGCCAGAACGACTTCCGCTTCCCCGATCACAAACAGATCGGTAAAAGGCGCCAGCGGTTCCGGGTTAAGAAAAGTCGCAACACCACCTCCAATCACAAGGGAAGATGAACCGCTGATTTCTTCCTGCCTGTTATCGGCGAACACCTCTACTTTTCCTTCATGGAGAATCCGTATAAGGTTGGGGTAATCATCCTCAAAAGAGATGGAATAGAGCAGCAGAGAGAACTGGTCCATCGTCCTGCCCGACTCGAAAGAACGTAGTTTTTCTCCCTGTGGTGGTAAAAAAAACCGCTCACAGACCAGATTATCCATTTGGTTGATAACAGAGTAAACCAGTTGAAAACCGAGATTGGACATCCCGACTTCATACCGGTTGGGGTAGATCAGGCCAATGGGAATACCCGCCGTCCATTTTTTCAGATAACTGCCCCTTTCATCGGCCAGCAGTTGTTTTGGAGTCAAAGAGGGTCTTTTATTCACCTTGCTATGGGGATGGCGGGAAGGCTGTCGGCGGGAAACCATGTTTTTCCGAGTAAAGAGATGCAACCTGAATTCTTTAGCAGCTCAGGTTGCCGGATTGTCGGTCAAAAGAACACAACACAGCAGTGTCGTGTCAGTGATTAACTGTTGTATAATGCGACGGCTCAGCGTTGACACGACACCAATCCACATTTCTCATGAACAGTTGTCAACAATATACAATGGGAAAATATTTCAGAACAGTAGAAAAAGAATGGTTTAGGACGGTTGAAGAGGAATAGTGCTTCGCTGCTTGCCTATTGCGTATTTTTTCTTAAAAAAGTTGGAGTATCAAGATTCTCCTCACTCCACTTATCGGGCTCTTTTTTGGCATTATTGTTCAAAATCCGGCTCTGATCGACACCAAACCTGGAATAAGAATCAAAACTCGACCCAGGC
>CAZLGM010000023.1:0-21713 GCA_964558875.1 uncultured Desulfocapsaceae bacterium | reverse complement strand
CCGATAAGAACCTGAAACGGGACAAATTACTTCAAACCATTCGTGACCACCTCACCACCAAACTGAAGCTCCAGGACGAGCAGGTGCAACTCACCGGTTCAGTGGTGCTGTTCAACACCCTGCTCCAGAGCCTCTACCGCTCCCAGATTCTTACCCTGGGTGCAGTTTTTCTGGCGATCCTGGTGATGTTTATTTTTGTGTTCCGATCTTTCTGGGTGGCTCTGATCGGGATTGTCCCCAACATCATGAGTGCCTCATTCGTCCTGGGTCTGATGGGTGGATTCGGCATTCCAATGGATATTATGACCATCACCATTGCCGCTATTACCATCGGTATTGCCGTTGACGATACCATCCATTATGTTCATCGGTTCGCCGATGAGATCAGCAAGGATAAAGATTACAAAAAAGCCATGTTCAGAAGCCATGGCAGTATCGGCCGGGCCATGTTTTATACCTCCATTACCATCACCATCGGCTTCTCAATCCTGACCCTGTCGAAATTTGTACCGACCATCTACTTCGGCCTGCTGACCGCCTTTGCCATGACAGCGGCCCTGGTCGCCAACATGACGGTGCTGCCGTTATTGCTGATGTTTTTCAAGCCGTATGGGAAAGAAGAGCAGAGAGTGTAGGCCAAAAAAGTAGTACCGGTGAAAGGAGTGCCTTATTCCAAAGTTTCTGTGAGGAATTTATCCAGCTCATCAAAATAGTATTTTCCTGTGGTATAGTAACCGTCATTATGACCGCCTTTCATGGTCAGGAAAGACTTCGGCTGGTTGGCCACTTGAAAAAGCTGCTCTCCATGGGAAAAGGGAATGATCTCATCGTTGGGACTGTGGGCCACAAGTACGGGACAGTGTATTGTTTTCAGACGCGCTTTTGAGTCATAGGAATATCTCGACAGTAGCCTGACCGGCAGGAATGGATAGAGTTGCTGCCCAATATCGGGAACTGAAGTAAAAGCAGACTCAATGATCAAGCCACCGCATTTTCTCTTCGACGCGATATAAGTCGCGATAGCAGCCCCCATTGAGCGACCGAAAACAACGATCTTTTCCGGCTTAATTTCTTTTACTTCCACCAGATAATCGTATACTGCTTCTCCATCAAGATATGTTCCTGCCTCTGTAGGTTTGCCGCTGCTCTGTCCATAGCCACGATAATCGAAGATAAGAACAGAAAAACCAAGTTCTGCAAACAACCTCAGATTGTCCACCCGATGGGAAATATTTCCCGCATTGCCGTGGCAAAAGATGACAACACCCTTTGGTTTGTCCACCGTCATCAGCCAACCATGGATCACCACATTATCCGCAGTTTCTAATCGGACATCTTCATACTTCAGACCAATATCAGACGGTTTCATCCGAAGTGTCCTGTCACCCGGGATATAGAGCATACTGTCCTGGCCGAGAAAGAGGAACAGCAGAAAAAGGAGATAGCAGAGCAGGCCAAAGACAATGATACTGGATACCGTTCCGGTCATAAAACGTCCGTTCATGCGTGTCTGAAAGACCTACTTATCTTTCTTTCCGCAAAATGACTGCAACATTTCCATTGGCAAAGGAAAGAGAATCATTGAGCTCTGCTGATTGGTAGAGATATCACTTAACGTCTGCAGGTATCTGAGCTGCAGAGTTTGCGGATTGGATGAGATGACATCTGCCGCTGCCAACAGCTTTTCTGAAGCCTGCAACTCACCTTCGGCATGAATTACCTTGGCCCGTCTTTCACGCTCGGCCTCCGCCTGTCTGGCCATAGCCCTGACCATGGTCTCATCAAGATCCACATGCTTTATTTCAACATTTGACACTTTGATTCCCCAGGCGTCCGAACGCTTATCGATAATATCCTGGATATCGTCATTAATCTTTTCCCGTGCGGCAAGCATCTCATCAAGATCGCGCTGACCAAGAACGGAACGAAGTGTAGTCTGAGCCAATTGACTGGTTGCCAGCAGATAGTCCTCTACCTGGATGATTGCTTTTTCCGGATCGACAACCCGGAAATAGAGCACAGCATTGACCCGCACCGTTACGTTATCATGGGAGATTACGTCCTGGCTGGGGATATCCATGGTGATAACCCTGAGGTCAACCTTGGCGGCCTGCTGAATTCCCGGAATCACGATACGCAACCCCGGTCCCTTGACTGTCTGGAAACGACCGAGAAAAAACACCACCAGACGTTCATATTCCTTGACGATCCTGAACGAAACAAACAGCAGTCCGACAACAAGTAAAAATGGAACCATATAGGGGATAATCATTGTTCTTCCTCCTCTGTATTCGTGTAACCAATCACAGGGTTTGTGAGTAGTTGGTTTCAGATACCTAGGTGTAAGTGGTCACAGGTGCTCCAGGTTGTTACAGTCGTGTCTGTTCGCTATAGCCACTCACTATGCGGACAGGCACGACCGTAAAAAGATGAGGTGCCTGTGGTCACTTACATTTTGTTACTTCCAGTTCTAACCCTTTCTGTCCGGTAACTTTGACCATTTCACCTTTTTGCAGAGCCAGGCCCGATTTTGCCAGCCACGACTCACCCTGAATCCATACTCTGCCTTCATGTTCAAAATCTTCTGCAACCTCACCAACACTGCCGACCAGGGCTTCAGAACCGGTTCTGAATCGCTTTTTCCTGATTGCCACCAGACTACCGACAACCCACAAAATACCAACAAGAGATATGGCCGCCGTGCTGAAAATCAGCGGCAGAGATATCCGCATGGATTGTTCATCCACCAGAATAAAGGAACCAATAACAAAGGCAATAACACCACCGATTCCAAGAGAACCGAAACTTGGAACAAAGACCTCACTGATCATAAAGACGATGCCCAGAAGGACCAGGGCAAGGCCGGTATAATTGATCGGTAGAATCTGAAAAGAATACAGGGCAAGCAGCAGGCAAATACCCCCGATCACTCCGGGTAAGACATAACCGGGATTGGCCAATTCAAAGATAAGGCCATACATTCCAAGCAGCATAAAGATATAAGCGATATTGGGGTCGGTGAGCGTCATCAGCAACTTGTTGCGCCAATCCGGCTTAAAAGTCTGGACAACTCCGGCAGCAGCTCGGATTGTCGTCTCCCTGTCTTCAAGCCTCACTGTCTTACCGTCCACCTGCCTGAGCAGATCATCAACATCAACAGCAATGACATTAATCACGTTCTTTGCAAGCGCTTCTTCAGCGGTGAGGCTCACTGCTTCTCGCACCGCCTGCTCTGCCCATTGCTCATTACGCCCATTCCTGGCCGCTAACGACTTGATATAGGCGGCGGCATCATTGATCATCTTCTTTTGCATAGCATCCTTGATGACCGGTTTGTCATTTTTTTCTTTGCTGCTCTCTTCTTTCTTGTCTTTATCCTCTTTTTTCTTGCCTTCCTTTTTTTCTCCTGCAGGCTCTGGCATTCCCGGTAAGCCACCAATCTTAATTGGTGTCGCCGCGCCAAGGTTGGTGGCTGGAGCCATGGCTGCAAGATGAGAACCGTAAAGAATATACGTCCCGGCGCTTGCTGCCCGGGAACCTGATGGCGCCACATAGGAGACCACCGGAATCTCAGAACCCAGTATCTCTTTTATGATATCCCGCATGGCATTATCCAACCCTCCGGGAGTATCCATCTGCAGCACGACAAGAGAGGCCTTTTTTTCCCGAGCTGCCGCAAACCCTTTACTCACATAATCGGCAACAGCCGGTCCGATTGCCCCATCGATCTGCAGTAGCGTGACCTGCGGTCTGGAAAGCTTCTCTGTGGTGGAAGTCTGCGCATGGCAGATACTTGAGCAGAACAGTAAAACTATAGCCAGGCAAAGCAGTTGGACAGAATAGCCAAAAGACCAGCCAAAATGACGTGTAACCATAGAACCTCCCTGTTTGCAGGATACTGGTTACAGTTTATCATATTTAGGGGGAAAATGGAAAAGAGTGGAGCCACTCACTAAAAGCCCTCTGTCACTTATCGGCTTTCACAACACATCAGCCTGGCAGGAATTCAAACACTGTAATCTCCGGCGGCGCAAGAAGTCGAACAGGTGGCCCCCAGGTTGCTGTGCCGGGATTGATATAGAGTTGTCCTTTGGACAGGTTGACCAACTTGCCTGTTGGAAATGGAAAGGCAAGGTAGGTAATAAGGTTGAAGGGGAAAATCTGGCCTTTATGGGTGTGGCCTGAGAGCTGAAGATCAAAGAGGCCTAGGCTTTTTTGTTCAATTTTCGGCTGGTGCTTCAACAGAATTGTGAAGTTGTCTGTTGGCTGTGAAGCCAGTAATTCATGTTCTTTTCGTCCGATCCATTGGTTCGTTCTTTTTGCCGTTTCATCATCAACACCGACAATATTTATTCCCGCAACCGCCACTCCCTGTTGACGTAAGATCTTGAACCCGGCGCTCTTTGTCCAGGTGAGGGCCCGCTGAAGGCCAACATAAAACTCGTGATTTCCGGTAATGGCAAACTTGCCCAGAGGCGGCTGCAATGAACGGAAAAGTTCCAGTTCCTGCCGAAGGTTGTTTGTTTGACCATCGATCAAATCACCTGTTGAAACGACAATATCCGGTTTGAGTTGCCGGATAGCATCAATGATCTTCTTCAGTTTCTTCTCTCCCACCAATAAACCCAGGTGGATATCCGATATCTGTACAATTCGAATTGGTTTCTTTTCTTGAGAATTTGCAGGTCGGCGCAGAGTGATTTTTTTAATCTGGAGATCGTTTGCCTCAAAAAGACCGTAAGTAAAAAGAGAACCGGAGAAAAGAAGAATTGAACGGAAGGCCTTTCTTCTGGAGCTATCAAACTGTTGTTTAGGTGCTGTTCGTTTCTTCCGATTAAGAATCGAACGAAAAAGGGAGAACAGGTCAAACCCAAGGTAGAGCATCAGAAAGATGAAGAGCAAACCCATCCAGCTAAAAACAATGAGAGCAGCCATATGTAAGCCCTGCTCTATCCCATTTCTCTCGGCAATCCGTATCCCTATTGGTGCCAGCATCATGACCAGCATCCCCAGGCCAACAAAAAAGACAGTCAATCGTTTTGGTCTTGTGGCGAGGACAAACTTCCTCATGGCAATGAAATGCATGGAACCGTAAATGGTGAGGAAGATGAGGAGGAACCAGATCATACTATTAATGCTAAATTTTATTGAGATTGCCTTGGCCTTCGGCCTCGCAAAGACCTAATCTGCTTTCAATCATTGCTAAAGAGCAAAACGATTGCGGCGACCTCTTTTTGAGATCGGAGTCTTCGCTTACCTACTTTGCTGCGTATGCAGATACAGTGGAGTATCACAAGAGTAATACACTACTATACCTGACGCCGTGAGCATCCGATAGTGCTGTAGATCAGCTCAACTTAGCTGTTTGATAATAGTAAGAGCTATATCGGACAGTTAAGTTGAGCTGAGATGCAGTGTTAGCGGATGCTCACGGTGTCAGGTTATATCCCTTATCAATAGACAAGTCTTTTCCTTTCGCTGCTGCAACAGCCAAGTGGTCACAGCGCTCATTAAGGGAATGGCCGGCATGGCCTTTCACCCATTTAAAGGTGATATCCAGATACCCAATCAGATCAAGCAGTCTCTTCCACAGATCAGGATTGACCGCAGGTTTTCCGTCCGCTTTTTTCCAGCCCTTTTTTCGCCATCCGGCCGCCCAGCCTTTGCTGATACCGTTAACCACATAGCTGGAGTCGGAATAGAGGACAACCGGCTGTGTTGTCTGGCCCACCGTTTCAAGTGCGACAATGCAGGCCATCAGTTCCATGCGGTTATTGGTGGTCATCCGAAAACCACCGGATAATTCCCGGTAGTCTTCCCCATTTTCAATTACAATTCCATAGCCTCCCGGGCCGGGATTGTTTATGGCTCCACCATCGGTGTGGATGATGATGGCATCATCCGGATGATCCGAGGCTTGAGCAGGCTCTTTTTGAGTTGCCGGTCGGTTTTTTTTCCCTCTTTCATATATCGGGTTTTTCAGCCAACCTTCCGCTTCTTCCCGGCTGGGAAAGCTCTTATATTTTGCCCCCGGGTAGCCTTTAACCTGCGCTTCCGCTTCGCTCCATGTCGTAAACACGCCGGTTTTTTTTCCAACCGCAACTGAGTAGTATTTCTTTTTTTTTGCCATAATGGATGTATAAAAAAACGGCAGACCGCTTTCAAGCGATTCTGCCGTTTCAGACAAACTCTACAAACTGTAGACTATCAACAACCCTGGATACCTCAGCCGCTTTTCTTAACTGCCTTTTTATCAGTGGCCTGGACACTGCCGTCCTTATTCAGCGCCCCACCAATGGAGTCGCGGGATACCTTGATGCGGATGTCCTTGGCGATTTCAAGGGTAACTACGGTATCGGTCAAACCGGTGATCTCTCCGTGAATACCGCCTTTGGTGTAAACTTTACTCCCTTTTTTAAGCTCGCTTAAGAAATTCTGATGAGCCTTGGCCTGCTTCTGCTGGGGTCTGATCAGCAGAAAATAAAAAACTACAAAGATAAGAATAAGCGGAAGAAAAGATGCCAGGCCGCCTGCTCCACCGCCACCGGCTGCCGGAGCGGCAGCATATGCAATTGATGTCATAGTAAATGCCTCCAATTAAAAAACCATTAACAATAGTTATAAAAGTACTTAAAACATTAAAATGTCTTGATTGACAAACAACAACCAATATTTATCCATTAACATTTCATATTAATCATTGATCCTCCAGCCTGCCATAAAAATTTTTGCGGAAAGCTTCAAAGCTGTCCTTTTCAATAGCTGAGCGCATCTGTGCCATCAGATTAAGATAATAATGAAGGTTATGGATAGTATTTAAATGATAACTGAGGATCTCCCGGCTGACAAACAGGTGTCGAAGATAGGCCATGGAATAGTTCCGGCAGGTATAGCAGTCACAATCCGGGTCAGGAGGAGATGGGTCGGTTCGATACCGGCTGTTTTTAATGACCACCTTGCCTCTTGAGGTAAAAAGCGTTCCATTACGAGCGTTCCTGGTCGGCATAACGCAGTCGAACATATCAACTCCCATTCTAACGCTTTCAACAAGGTCCTCAGGAGTGCCGACCCCCATAAGATACCTGGGATAATCGCTGTCCATGTGAGGGACAGTCGCTTCTGTCATCTCCCGCATCTGTGTTTTGGACTCACCGACACTCAAACCGCCAATGGCATAGCCGTCAAAACCGATATCAATCAGCGCCTGAGCATGTCTTTCGCGCAACTCTGGATACATACCACCCTGGACAATACCAAACAGCAATTGGCCGTTATCGGGTTGGGCATCGCGGCACCGTTTTGCCCACCTGGTTGTCAGATCCGTAGACCGGATCACCTCATCCCGCTCAGCCGGATAAGGGATACAGGTGTCGAGGCACATCATGATATCGGTTCCCAGACACTCCTGAACATGGACAGCATCTTCAGGGCTCAGGAACAGTTTGGAACCATCCAGATGTGAACGAAAGGCGGCCCCTTCCTCGGATATCTTTGCCAGTTCCTTGAGACTGAATATCTGAAAGCCGCCGCTATCGGTGAGAATCGGCTGTTCCCAGTTCATGAAGGTATGCAGGCCGCCAAAGCTCTTGATCAGCTCATGTCCCGGCCTGATAAATAGATGATAGGTGTTGCCCAGAACAATCTCCGCTCCTATCTCTTTGAGGTTTTCCGGGGTGACCGACTTGACAGTTGCCTGGGTGCCCACCGGCATGAAGATAGGTGTCTGGAACGTGCCGTGGAGTGTCTTTACTTCTCCTCTCCGGGCTGCGTTTTCTGTTGATTGGCAGTGCTGTGTGAAAGGTGAATCTGATTTCATGGTTTTTCGGGATTCAGTCCCTCTTTACGAAGAGCTGTTACCAGTTCATCAAGGCTCATCAGCTTGTCGTCATAAATGACTGTGATCGTCTGGCTCGATGCTTCAACGGTATAATCGGTAACACCGTAGAGCCCTTCCAGGATGTCTCCAAGCCGGGACTCCAGCGAACCGCAACAGTCCATATTGTCGATAAAGAACGTAACCGTCTGCTCCGCTGCCTGGACAACCGAAGGAATTATCAGCAGTGTAAGAGAGAGCAAAAATGATATGAGACGTTTCATAATTTACTCAAGTTTCTGAGTTGGTTTAATTAACTAATTAACGAATATTTATAGTGCGATTGGACATCTGGGTCTGGTTAGAAATTAGCATTTAGCTGTTAGCAGTTAGCTTTTTTTTCATTTTCGGTGGTTTTTAAGCTAACAGCTAATCGCTAAGCTATTGTTCTAAAAATTTTCATCGAAACTCAACCTGTTTCAACAACTCAGAAACTTAATTCATTTATTACAAGAGATTATTATCCTGAATGTGATTGATCAGTTTCCTATGGCCTGAGGGAAAACCGTACATGTCCAGTTCTTTCGGTTCAACCCAGCGGAAATCCTGGGCTGAGCTCAGTTCAGGCAGTTGAGCGTTGTTCCCAAGTCGGCAAAAATAGCCATGCAGAGTAACTTTATACCGGGTGTAATGATGGGTGGTGATTGTTATCTTGTTCTCCAGTTCGACCTCAAAACCGGTTTCCTCTTCATACTCCCTGACTACGGTCTCTTCGGGCGTTTCATTCCGTTCAATGGAGCCGCCTGGAAACTCCCATAACCCGCCCCAGATATCCTTATCAAGACGCTGCTGGATGAACACTTTACCGTCATGGACCAGAACACCGGTGGCCATATAGATCGGCACAATGACCACCTTGTCACCCTTTACCGGCCTGGCATGGGCGGCATCAAAACGATACCCGAAACACTCCTTACGGATGGGACAGGTGTTGCAATTCGGTTTACGCGGGGTACAGATAAGGGCACCCAGTTCCATCAGCCCCTGATTAAATTCCCTGGCTCTCCCATCCGGCACCAGTTCCTCTGACAGTTGCCAGAGGTGCTTTTTCACCTTTGGCAATTTCAGCTGTTCTTCAATATTAAAATAACGGGCGAGAATCCTGCCGATATTGCCATCAACCACAGGCACCGTCACGTTGAAGCCGATAGAGCTGATGGCCCCTGCCGTATAGGGACCGATACCGGGCAGCTTCTGCAGCTCTTTCACTGTTTGCGGCAAGCTGCCATTGAAATCCCGTACTAGAATTTCGGCACATTTTCTGATATTTCGTACACGGGAATAATACCCCAACCCCTCCCAACTCTTGAACAGCTCCTGCTCGGATGCGTCATGTAGATGGTACACATCGGGATATTTCTTCATCCAGCGATTGAAATAGTCAACTCCCCTGTCCATCTGGGTCTGCTGCAGCATTATCTCGGAGATCCAGACCTGATAGGGATCATATGTCTTCCGCCAGGGAAGGTCACGCTTATTTTCTGCAAACCACTCCAGCAGCTGGTTTTGAAATTGTGTATTATTCACGGACATGGGCAAAAGGCAAGATCATGAAGAAAACGGTTTTTTAGCCGGATCAGGGATTGCCGAACTGAAAAAGTACTGCAGAATTCTACGCACATCTTCCAGAATCAGGTAGAGGCAAGGTATCATAACCAGTGTGATTCCGGTGGCAAAAAGGATACCAAAGCCCAGGGAGATTGCCATGGGAATCAGAAACTTTGCCTGCCGTGATGTTTCGAAGATCATCGGCATCAATCCGAAAAAGGTGGTCAGCGTTGTAAGCACAATTGGCCGGAAACGGGCAAGGCCCGAGTTAAACACCGCCGCGTAAAGGCTGTCCCCTTTCCTCCTGGTCCGGTTGATCAGATCGATGAGAATCAGGGCATCATTGACCACTACACCTGAAAGAGCCACCATGCCAAACATAGACAGGATGGACAGGCTGTAGCCCATGATCATATGGCCGAAAACAGCGCCCACCATACCGAACGGAATGGAAAACATGACAATGGCCGGCTGGATATAAGACCTGAAAGGGATTGCCAGAACCACATAGATGATGATCAGGGCCACCTTCATTCCCTCGGCCAGTCCCTGAAGGCTCTCCTTGCGGTGTGCCTGTCTGCCTTCAAAACCATAGCTGAGGCCGTTATATTTTGTCACCAGCCGTTTAAGGGCATCTTCTTTGAGCGATTCGATTACCCTGTTTGCCTGGCTGGGCGGGTTGACATCGGCAGTCACGCTGTTCACCCGGCGGCCGTCTCTTCTCACAACCGAGGTGAAAGCGTTGCCCCTTTTAATGTCGACAACTTCATCCAACGGCACCAACACGCCTTTGGGCGTTTTAATCAGCATATCATCCAACGACTGTTCCAACCGTCTTTCGGACTCCGGAAACCGGACAAGGATTTTTATCTCGTTGCGGCTGCGCAACTGGCGACGGATCTCCAGGCCCTGATAGGCGGCCCGCACCTGGGCGGCCACCGAGCCTGGCGTCAGACCCAGGCGATAACCATCTGATTTCAAAGTGAAATCGAGCTGCTGCTTGCCCTTGGAAAAACCGTCATCGATATCGGAAACGATCGGAAAATGATGCAGCTCGTCAGCCAGCTCCACGGAGGCCTCCTCCAGGACCCGGACATCGCGATGCCGCAACTCTACGGTGAGGGCGGCCACACTCCCAGGACCGCCGAAATTTGAACGAAAGCGGATCGACTCAAGACCGGGAATCGGTCCGGTCACCCGTCGCCACTGTTTGACAAAGGCACCGGTGGGTATGGGCCGCTCGTCCGGCGGTGTAAGGAAGACCTTCACCCATACACTGTTGCCGCTTACCGACGACTGAATTCCTCTGACAAGCTTGTCTCCGCCGTTCTTTTGGGCAACAGTTTTGGCCGTTTTTATGAGTTTCTCCTGTATCTGCTGAGTCTGTTCAACAGGGACCCCATAGGGCAGAGTGGCGGAACAGTAAGCGAGATCCGACTCGATCCTCGGAAACGTTGTTATCCCCATGCGGCCGCTGCTTACATAGGCCCCGGTAATCATGAGCACAACAAGACCGATAGCGATGGTGACATACCGGTATCTGAGAGCAAGGGTCAGGATCGGCGCATGCACCTTGCGGCCGAGCTGGGTCAATTGGGCACTCACCCGTTCCTGGAAGCGGACAATGGCCGCCACAATTCGATTTGTGGGCTTGCTTTTCTGATGACTCAGATGGGCCGGCAGTACAAAAAGGGCCTCAATAAGTGAAATGAAAAAGACCGCGGCAACCACCACCGGGATATGCCTGAATATTTTGCCCATGGTGCCGGGTACAAAGTAGAGCGGCATGAACGTGATGATATTGGTCAGCACGGCAAAGGTGACCGGCATGGCCATTTCCTTGGTGCCGAGCACCGCCGCTTCCATGAACGAATACCCTTTCTGCCGGTAACTGTACACATTTTCCCCCACAATAATGGTATCGTCCACCACGATACCAAGGGAGATGATAAAGGCGAACAGGGAAACAATGTTAATGGACACATCGTAAAAGGGCAGAATGTAGAGTGCGCCCAGAAAGGAAATGGGAATACCCATGGTCACCCAGAACGCCAGCCGCGGCTCCAGGAAGAGGCCGAGGAGAATGAGGATGAGTGCCAGTCCCAGGTAACCGTTTTTCAGGAGCAGGTGCAGACGCTGACGGTAGATCTCCGAACGGTCGTTGACGGTAGCCACGAATACCCCGTCCGGCAGCGTTTTGCTCAATCGATCCACCTGTTTCAACACGGCATCGGCAACCTCAACAGGGGTCTGATTTCCGATCCGGTACACTTTAATACCAATGGCATCCATGCCGTTATAGGTGAGAAACTCATCTGTTTCGGCAAAACCGTCATGAATGATTGCTATTTCTCCAAGGGTCACCATCGCGCCCTTACCTGAAGAAATGATGGGGATTTTCTCAAATTCCAGTCTGAAGTCCTTGCGCTCTTTCATACGGAGCAGAATTTCTCCGCCACTGGTCTTAATCGAACCTCCCGGCAAGTCAAGCGAGGCAGCCCGAACCCTGTCCCGGACATCGGCAAGGGTCAGGTTATGGGCCCGTAATTTTTCCTGGTCCACCTCAATGGCAATCTCCAGGGGTCGGTCGCCCTCAAATTCAACCTGCTGGATATCCTTGTCCAGCAGAAGTTGATCACGGACGAATTCACCTGTTTCTCTAAGCGTTGTGGGTTCAAGATTCCCGTAAAGAATGAGTGAAATAACACCCCGATGCCTCACCGGTATAGTGACCGAAGGCTTCTCGGCATCAACCGGGAAGCTGGTAATTCGATCAACTTCATTCTGGATATCGATGGCAAGGCGTTCCACATCGGTGTCCATCAAGGCCTCGGCCCGTATGGAGCCGACACCTTCATTGGCGGTTGAAGTAATCTCCTTGATTCCTTCAATATTCTGCAGAACTTCCTCAACTGGCAGGATAATGCCCTTTTCCACCTCTTCAGGGCTGGCACCCGGATACACCACACTGATGATCACCCTGTCCAGCTCAAATTCGGGAAAGACCTCTTTTTTAATGTTCTGTCCCCAGAAAAAGCCGCCAACGAGGAAAAAGAGCATCAGGATGTTGGCCGCGACCGAGTTGCCGGCCATCCAACCGATCACTGATTTTTTACCGGTTGTCATGTTAGTGCCCATGGGAATCCTGTTGTTGTCTCTTTATGTTTCTTCTGTTTTTCCTCTTTGCCTTTTTACCGGCGATATTGAGCATCATGCCTTCTACCGGCGATGCAACCGGTGAGATAATCAATCGCTCACCGTCAACAAGACCTTCGGTTACATAAACCCAATCCCGGTCCTGCCAGATGCTCTTTACCTCACGGATAATTAAACTATTGTCAGCCGAGGCCAGAAGGACCTTATTGCCGGGTAACAGTGACACCCGCGGCAACTTAAAGATGGAAGACAGCTGTTTGCCATCGATCTTCGCTTTGACAAAAGAACCCAGCAGCAACGGCTGTTGTTCTGAAGTCAGTCCCATGGGATCACTGACAGCGGCAAGAACCCGGGCCTGCAAGCCGTTGGGCTCAAGGTTTGACAACAACCGGATAATTCGGCCACTATATTGTTCAGTCTCTGTAAACAGTTTAAGAGTCGGACCTTCATTTTCATTAAACGAGCCGGTTTCGAGCCAGCGCAGACTGTTCCGGGGCAGACTCAGCTCAACCCAGAACCGATCGGTGCCTACCAACCGGACAACGGTTGATTGGGACGATACCAGGGAGCCGATCTCTACGTTCCTGCTTAAGACGATGGAGTTAAACGGCGCTTTGAGCACAGTGCGGCCAAGGTCAAGTTGAGCTTTTTTTAACGTTACTTCGGCCATATCAAGGGCCGCCCGCACCTTTGCCAGCTGAGGTCCACGCAGAGCCAGTTCCTTGTGTGCCGGCGATGGTGCGGAAGAGGCCATTTTTTGAACCAGTTCATATTCTCTTCTGGCCACAGCCTGATTACCTTCCTCCAGTTTCAGGTCCATACGGGCCTTGTCTAAACCGGCTTTGGCCGTTGCCAGGGCCAGCCGATAATCGCGATCATCGACAACTACCAGATTGTCGCCCTTCTTGACCAGACCACCTGGCAGCAGGTTGGGGTTGACGGTGACAACCGTACCACTCACCTGTGATTTCAAATCGACCTGGTTCGCCGGGGTCACACTCCCCATGGCTTCAATGGTTATCCGAACATCAGAGCGTTTGAGGGGCTGAACCTTGACAAGGGTCTGGATTTTTGGCGGCCTTTTTTTCTTTGCCATGGGCTTGGTATTAATCAGGTATCTGGCGGCAAGAAAACCAACGCCGAGAATAACCAGAATGAGAATAACGGCGCCGAGTCGCTGACCAACGGTTCGTTTTGGTACCGGTGTATCACCGGAGACTTCCAGATGGTTGTTTGGTTGGGTGTCCATAATCACTACGATTGAGGTGTTTGTTCTTGACGGCTTAAGCGGACGCTTTGAGGAATCCAGGAACCGCCAAGGGCTTTATAGAGATCGATACGGGCATTGATCATTTCAGAGCGTGCTTTGATGCGCTCCATTTTCAGGTTAACTGACTGAAGCTGCTCCCGCAGTACCGGCAGGAAATCACTGATCCCGTTTAAATATCTGTACGTTGCCTCCTGCAACGTTTTATCCGAAAGCGTGATCTGGCCTGACAGTCCGGCCTCACTTCGATGGTATCGGTCTTCTTCAACCAGTGCGTCTTCGACTTCTCCTACAGCCACCAGAAGCTGATGACGTAAACCGGCCAGTCTCTCATCGACAACCGCCTGTGTCCGCTTGACTTCCATCTTCCTGTTTCCGCCGTCAAACAGAGGCGCCAACAGTGTAGCGCCCAACCGGAGAATCCAGTTATCGATCAATTCGCCTATCTCAGCCGCCGACATGGTCAGCGACAGTGAAAGGTCCAGCCGGGGCAGCCGCTCTGCCTTTTTCTGAACAACCTGCCACACAGCCGCCTCCAATTGCAGCTTCGAAGTGCGGACATCCGGTCGATGTTCAAGCAGGTCGGCAGGAACACCCGCCCGGGCTGCCGATGCCAGTTCCGGCAGCAACCGGGTCTGAATGCGATCAAGGGTTCCAGGTGATTGGCCCAGCAGAATGGCCAGTTGATGGTAGAGCAGCTTTTGACTCGCCTCAAGTGGAATAAGGCTGTTTTCAAGAGATAACACAGACTGGTTCTGCTGATACACATCAAGCAATGAGACTCTTGCCAGGCTCAGACGGTGCTCCAGCAGACCGAGCAGCTTCTGCTGGATAGCAAGCTGTTCTTTTACCAGCTTTTGCTGCTCCTGCAGGGTGACGATGGCCACCCATGTTTTGGCGATCTGGCTGGAAAGGCTTAACGCCGCTGTGTACAATCCTTCCCGGCTGATCTCAGCGCCAAGCTGCTGCTGTTTGCGGGATGCCTCCACGCGTCCCCATAGATCAACCTCGTAGGCGGCTGTTAAACCAAGGGAATAGAGATCAATGCTGGAGCTTGTGCCGGAACTGCTTTCACTGCGGCTGTGAGTCGCCCCAAGATTGGCTGTCAGGGCTGGATATTTGGATGCTCCGGCTTTGATGGCAGCCGCCTGGGCCTGTCTGAGCCGTGCCCAAGTTGCCTGTATGGAGAAATTATGTGAAAGTCCTTGTTTTATCAGCTGGTCGAGTTCGTCATTTTTTAACTGGAGCCACCATGGTTTGGAGAGTTCCGGATGTGAGCCGGGTATTGAAAAAGTAGCCGGAACAGCGGTTTTAGGGATCTCAGGAAATTGCGGCTGAATAACACTGCAGCCTGATAATATCAGCAAAACGATCAAAAAAGTACAAAACCGGCTGATCAAAGAAAAGTGGTGTGCTGACATGGAGAAAAACCATCGATGTGGAAATGATTGAATTAGGCTATTGCCCGGTTGAGTGCAAAAAAATAATTCACAAATGCACAGATGTCAATTCAAGAACTTCTATTCAGATTCTGTCATATTCACAGGATGATCCATCTTCATCAAACCCTTTTTCTCAATAAAACGGGGGATGAGAAAAAAGAGAAGAACGACAATTATTCCAAGCACCGTGGTCAGATTGAATCCAAGGCTGAATGATGACCCAAAAGCCGTGTAGGCAAAAGTAAGCGGCAGCATGCCGAAAAAGGTAGCCAGGGAGAAAGCCCCAAGAGACATCTTGGTGAGACCGGCCCCATATGAGATGATATCAAAGGATACCACCGGAATGAGTCTTGATACAAAGACTATTTTCAACAGCAGTCTGTTGGAACAGTGAGTGCAGAAATTAATATGCCCTTTTAAAAATCGTTCAATAAACTGCCGCCCCAATAACCTGGCCAACAAAAATGAGATCACTGCGCCAATCAGCGCACCGGTAGCGGCATACAGGGTGCCGAAGTATGGGCCAAAGAGAAGACCTGCGGCAATATCCAGAGGCAGACTGGGAATGGGACTGATCACAATGGCAATGGCCATGACAGACATGAAAACCAGGGGGGCTGCTGCGCCAAATCCCTTCAACCAGTCGGCAATGGCCTCCGGATGCAATAGCTCTTTCCAGTCCCAGAACTGATTAATAGCAACAAACAGAAGCAGTAAAGCTGCTATCAAGATCCATCTCATGGTATTGCTCATGGTCCCTTGCCTTTCGATGTTGTACTGCTGAATCGGCCATGATCAAGAAAGAAACGGGTCTGCTGTATGACTTGGCGGTCATTCATGATAAATGAATGACCGCATGGTACCACAAGAAAGTCACTCATTCCTGCTAATTTTGCCCGCTCAACAGCCACCTTGCCATCATCCTTTCCCGGAATAACAGCAGCGTGATACCAGTCATAAAAATGATGGGTATCGCCAGTGATTATACCCACCGGATAATGAACAGGGCCGAGCCGCAACGGCAGGCTGTCGGGACCGGTTCCCAACTGCTGACCGGCCGGACCGTTGATCCACTCAAAGAAAAAATACTCCCGAAGCTTGTCCACCACTTCACTGCCGCCATTGGGCGGGCTGAGCATAACGACCCTGCCAAGATTTGATATACTGCTATTCTTTAGGAAATAGCGCACAAGAATACCGCCCATGGAGTGGGTAACAAAGTGAATGCTCTCAGTTTGAGCTTGACCACAACGAGCAACAGCCTGAGGAATGGTTTCCATGGCCAGCTGTTCAATCTGCTTTTTCCGGGATGGGTAACCTTTATTGACCACCACATAGCCGGACGCAGTAAGAGCTTGTTCCATGCTGCTCATGGACCAGCTTGTTCTGGCCAGGCCATGAAGAAGGATCACACACTGTCTGTTATCCAACCTGGTACTGCCACCTTCCCCCTGTGCCGCTCCCTGTTGAGTGAACAGAAGGAGTACGGTGAAAAAACACAGTACGCTCATATGAAAATAACCCCTGCCTATGGACCCTTGAGCAAAACTATCTGGTTGAAAGAGTTTCAATTCTTGTTATCCGCTACTGTCTTACAAAGAGGGTCATTCCTCACCTGACCGTATCAAACCCATCTCACTGTTTTCTTTCCTTGTTGGCGTCATAAACAACAATCAACGGCTTTTTAAGCTCCTGGGATAAGGTATCTGCCAACGAACCGAAGAAGAATTTCCTCACACCTCTTGTCCGGATGGCGCCCATAACCACTATGTCATGATTCTCCGCCTCTTCTTTTATTGTCTGAACCCTGGCATCGGTGGGAACCGATTTGACGGAAATATTGACCCGGTGCGGCTGTAAATCGAGCCACTGGTAAATCTGTTCGGTGTTGGTTTCAATAGCATCCTGATCGGCATCGGAACTGAGCATTGAAAGGAGGTGGATCTGGTGTTCACCAACCTCAGCGAGTGCCGCTACAACCGGGTACACTTCCGCCAGATCATACATATCCGTCACAGGCACAAGTATCTTCTCGGTGTGCAAAACGCCATAAAACTGTACCACAATAACCGGACAGTTAACGTTGGAAGCAACCGTTTCCAGAATGTGGGGAAAATTGGAATCCTCATCATGTAATGGGTAGCCAAGCACCACAGCCCTGGCATTTGTATATTCCACCGCAGCAACAATCCCTGAGGTAATAATTTTATCCGGCACAACTTCAATCGTCAGCTCATATCCCATGGAATCAACTTCATTTCTTTCAATTTCAAAGTTATGGTCAGGAGGTGGTTCATCCGGCGGTTGGACAAACACTGCCAAGGGGTTTGCTTTGTAATGGTGGGCAAAAATAGTGGCAATACGGGCTATTCCGTGTACAGTTTCCCGCCTGGTTGCGCCAAACACGACCACATCCTGCGGATCAGGATGTGGTTGCAGTTTTTCCCATGTCCAGGGAAGAATCTTCACTCCCTTGGCTGAGCGCATCAACTGATCACATTCCTTTTCAGAGAGTCCCTCACAAACTTCGGGCTGACCCATATTATTTTCTTCAACAGCGGCCTCCCCGGCCCGCTTAATGGCATAACTGGACGACAGCGGTCCAAGAAGCTCCGAGAGGAAAACACCTGTCAACACAACCGGTGTAATGATCAATGAATAGGAGGATAACGTCTGATCTGCCCCTATAAGAAAAATAAGACCGATAGCCACACCGGCTTGTGGCACAAGGGTCAGACCAAGCAATTTGCGGACAATAAACGGTGAGTGGGCAATTTTGCCTCCCAACCTGACACCTAAAAATTTACCAATAATCCTGGCTGCAAAGTAGACAACCCCCAGGAACCAGGCGCTACCCAGAACCCCAAAATTGAGATGCGTTCCGGCCAACGTAAAAAAGAGAATATAAATAGGCGGCTCAAAGCTGTTTAAGGCCCGAAAGACTCTGACATCTCTTTCCGCCTTATTAACCAGGGTGAATCCGGCCATTATTCCGGCCAATAATGGTGAGAGATGCATGAAGATCGCCAGCTCACTGCACAACAGCAGAATGGCAAGGCCGGCAGTTAACATCTCTTGTTCGCTTTTCAGTTTTCTGATCACCAGGTCCAGGCAGAGACCGGTGACAGAACCGAGCGTGAGCGACATAACGATCTCAAACAGCCCGTTGCCAATGACTCCAAGCAGACTGCTGCCGGCCTGACCGAGGATCTGATGGGCAATCGAAACAACCAGACCGAAAATCATAATGGCCAGCCCATTATCAATGGCCACAATGGCCAGCAGGGTGGAAGTCAAGGGACCTTTGGCCTGAAGTTCCCTGATAACCAGCAGCGTTGCCGCAGGAGCCGTGGCAATACTGACTGCTCCCAGGAGTATTGAAAGTGCCAGCTGATCTTTCAATTGCCAGCCCTCAATATGAAAACCACTGAGGGTGATAATGAAAAAAATTGCCGCAGAAACAAGCAGAAAAGCCCCGGTTGTTTCACATGCCCCGATCCAGAGCAGGCTTCTTGCATGTTTTTTAAGCTTTTTCAGCTCGACATGCTCGCCGATACCAAAAGCAATGAGCATAAGAGCGATATGGGTAAAATGGTCCAGGCTGTGACCGACGGATTCTTCGGTGATAAAACCAAACCCGGTCGGTCCCAATATCATTCCTGCAATGATATAACCGGTTACAGAGGGCAACCGCATCCATTGGCACAACTTGGCCATGATAAGACCGGTGGCAAGCAGAGCTGCGAGACCAAGGGTGATCATCTATTTTATGGGGAAATGAGAAAATTAAGAAGAGTCATGACGCTTTTTCTTTCAGCCGATCTGCCTGTTTCTGTAAACGGTTGCGCATTTCTGCAGATGATGCCAAACACAGCAGCCTCCCTATCCCTTCTTCGGTGCGTGAAAGAATGGAGTCACAGAGGTGCTGTTCCTCTTTCTCGACAGCCATTATTGACTGAACAGTCTTGTACCCTTCCAGGTCGTCTAAAATAATTGCGGCCCAGAGCAGGCAGATAACATCCGGATTGCGTTTCGGATCATTTTCCCAGAAGGCGGGAGGAAGAGAAATAACGGCAAGTTTTTTGGTCAGTGCCGCACCAAACCAGCCGCGCAGCCGTTTCGCATCGGGCATGGTTCCTTTTTTGAGGCAGCTGATTATCTCGTCGGACAAACTATTTCACATATGAAAAGCTCAGTTTCTTACCCTTAACTCCAATACGAGCCTCGCCGCCGCGAACCAGCTCACCGAACAGGATCTCTTCCGTCAGTGTATCACCGATTTCCTTGAGGATGAGTCGTCTCAGCGGTCTGGCTCCATAGTTGGGATCATAGCCTTTTGTAGCCAGATACTGTCTGGCCTGCTGAGTCAGTTTGATGCTCACTTTCTTCTCAGCCAACTGCTGCTGGAGTTCACCGATCATTTTGTCAACGACCTTTTCAACAGATTTCGGCTCAAGAGCGGAAAAAGAAACGATGCCATCCAGCCGGTTTCGAAATTCGGGTGAGAACATATTATCCACCGCTTTTTTGTCCCGTCCGCTTTTGTCGGTGACAAAGCCGATGGCGCCGCTGGACATTTCCCGTGCTCCGGCATTGGTGGTCATGATAATGATCACATTGCGAAAATCAGCACGCCTGCCCGAATTGTCGGTCAACGTGGAATGATCCATCACCTGGAGAAGGATAGAGAAAATATCGGGATGGGCCTTTTCGATTTCATCAAGCAGGAGGACCGCGTACGGATGCTTACGAATAGCCTCGGTAAGCAGACCGCCCTGATCAAAACCTACATACCCTGGAGGAGCACCGATAAGCCGGGCGACAGCATGCTTCTCCATATATTCGCTCATATCGAACCGTTCGAAGTGGATCGACAACTTGGCAGCAAGCTGTCTGGCAACCTCGGTTTTCCCCACACCCGTTGGACCGGCGAACAGAAAACTACCGGTGGGCGCATCAATATTTCCAAGGCCGGCACGGGAGCGTTTAACCGCCTGAACGATCATATCAATGGCATGATCCTGACCGAAAATGACTGATTTGAGCTTACCGTCAAGCGCTTTTAAAGCACCGGTTTCAGAAACGCTGCCGCTCTTGGCCGGAACTCTGGCCATCCTGGAGACAATTTCCTCAACATCACGCACCTTGACCAGACCTTGCTGTTTATTGCGCAGCCTGAACAGCGAGCCGACCTCATCCATCACGTCAATGGCTTTGTCCGGCAGGAACCGATCATTAATGTAGCGATCCGCCAGTTCCGCCATGGCCTTGATTGAGGTCTTTGAATATCGGATCTCGTGATAATTCTCATATCTCGATTGCAGTCCAGCTAAAATCCGTCTGGTTTCATCAACAGAGGGCTCTTCCACATCGATCTTCTGAAACCGCCTGGACAGGGCCCGATCTTTTTCGATCTGGTTCTTGTATTCCTCATAGGTAGTCGAACCGATACAGCGCAGAACCCCGGACTGGAGCGCCGGTTTTAAAAGATTTGAGGCATCCATGGAGCCGCCGGAAGTTGAACCGGCGCCAACGATGGTGTGCATTTCATCGATGAACAGAATAGCTTTTTCCTTCTGTTCAATGGAAGCCACCACGCTTTTAAGTCGTTTCTCGAAGTCACCACGGTATTTGGTGCCGGCGACCAGGCTGCCCATATCGAGCAGATAGATCTCCACATCCTGAAGCAGGTCCGGAACAAGGGCTTTCTTGCCGTCTGCCCGGGCTACTCCATCATCGTGAATACGCAGGGCAAGACCTTCGGCAATGGCCGTTTTGCCGACTCCCGGCTCACCGACCAGCAACGGGTTGTTCTTTTTGCGACGACACAGGACCTGCATCATCCTGTCGATTTCCATATGCCGACCGATCAGCGGGTCCAGTTTTCCCTCGGCGGCCAGTTCGGCAAAGTTAACGGTAAACTGGGCAAGGATCTTGTCATCTTTGCTTGCTCCCGGTTTACCGGGAACTTCCTGCGGCTTTGAGAGGGGCTCTTTCTGCAGCCCTTCATCAGGCAGCACATGCGAGATAAAATTGACAACCGCCATGCGGCCAAGCCCTTCCGCGCCTAAAAAAAACGCGGCATGGGATTTGGTCTCGGCAAAAATCGCCACCAGCACATCGCCGCTGTCCACCTCTTTTTTCCCGCAGCTCTGAACATGGGCCACTGCCCTTTGCAAGACCCTGTTAAAGGCGATTGTCTGGGTGGGCTCTCCAACAACATTCTCAGACGGTGTCGGTAATTCGCCGGAGAAGAATGACTTCAGTTTATTTTTCAGGTTCTCAATTGAGCCGCCGCATTCACTGATGATGTAGTTGGTCAGCTCATCGTGCAGCAGCCCATACAGCAGGTGTTCCACAGTCACATATTCGTGATTGTAGCTCTTTGCTTCCCTGATAGCCCTGACCAGGGCCATTTCCAATGTTT
>CAZLGM010000022.1:18345-21763 GCA_964558875.1 uncultured Desulfocapsaceae bacterium | reverse complement strand
TCGGAGGATTGGATGAGTATTCGCTGTGATAGGGTGTCTGCAAATAATCCGTCGAATTTGTATCGTAGGTCTCCCCTGTCAATTGATCGGTATTGGGCCCGGATCCACCACCGCTCCACTGGGGACCATCCTTTGTTCGATCCCACATACCATAACCCCAGGCGATACTCCGATCCTTGACCAGGTCGGCAATAACAGCCCGGCCGACCTCATATCTTTTCATGGTTGTGTCGCCCCACCAGGTGTCGAGATTATTACAGCTCACCACATTGGTTAAAGTTGGTCTTGCAGAGATATTGTCCGTGACGTTATCGAAGGTAGCAGCCTGATAATTGTTGCCGCTACCAGACGCATCTTCACCTTTTATGGTAAGTGAGGTTGGTGTAGAAGTGGTTACGTTTTTTGAAAAAGCAATATAGACATCATCAAGGGTGGCATCAGATGGCACATTGATATTTTGAAAACGTAAACCGACTACCTGATCAGCATTGTTGTCGGTAATCAGTTCGATATCTGTCGAGACAAAACTCACATGCCCGTCAGAAGTCCGTTCTTCTGCGTCATCGCTGGACTGGGTAATCCTGTTGGAATATTCTACAAGGGTCTCCGACTCATCTACATCAGGTGTTGCTGGATCATCCTGGGGATAGTAATTCACATGAAGTTCAGGAGCGTCCGACGATCCGCCGTCATATGAGATGGCCGTTCGATTTCCAGATCCGCTAATGATAAACACAACATCGGAAGTGTTCGGCGTCCAGGAAGGGTCATTGAGCATGGATTGGAATATATTCTTTAAATTCGGTGTTCGTGGATTGGAAACCGATGTGTTTGTTGGCGAATTACTATTCATGGAGCTGGAAGTATCCAGTTGGACCAGGATTGCCGGATTAATGATATTCTGCGCATAGATCGGTACGTCACCACAGCCGGTCCCAGTATCCTGGGCGTTGACCTGGAGATTGACAACGTAATCGTAAGGAGAGTTAAAAGCATTCGGGTCACTGATGGTGATGGTCGCCGAATAATTGCTGATTGCAAGCGATGCGGTGAGAAAACTGACCGTGACCTCCTGGCTTGCTCCCGGAGTCAGCGTTCCGGTAGAGGGTGAACAGGTCAACCATGTTTCGCTTGGCTGGATGGTATATACCAGATCTCCGGAACCGGTATTTTTCAGCGTAAAAGTCCTGTCACCGGCATTTGTTCCGAAGGTAGTTATCACACCCAACTGACCGGATGGGCTGACATCGATATATGGCTGCTCTGATTCCACCCACTCAACGACCAAAGTCGGAGGTAGCAGATTACTGTTATCTTCAAACTGATCGTAGCTGTGGGCACGACGGCGTCCCTGATCACCTTGGATGATAAAAGCCATGGAATTGTTAAACTGCCAGTTTTCATTGGTGACGATTTCCTGAATAATAGCGGCGATATTGGGTGTATTGTACATGGAGCCGTTGCTCCAGTTCGGTATGTTGTTCCAGGCAACCATGGCACCCGTAAGGGTCCTGTCGGAAATATCTCCATCACTGTTGGAATATGTCTGGGCGTTGCCACTACTTTCCCCATAGATTTCAAGATCAACATCTCCGCTTGTACTCCCATCAGCCATAAACCGGATGTAGGCATTGTCAATCAACGAACCTGCAGGAATATTCACATTATTAAATCTGATACCGATAACCTGAAGGGTACTCCCATCAACAACCATTTCCAGGTCTGAGCTGGTCAGGTACATGTCGCCATCACCTGTATCTTCTTCAGCGTCATCGGAAGAATCGCTTCCAGTGAACTCGCCACGATTGAGGATGGTGATTTTTATAGGAATTTCTTGCGGATCGTTATCGGCTAATGGATCGCTAACCGTTATTGTCCCTTCATAGGTCTCACCTTCCGTCAACCCGGAAGTGGACAGGTTTATGGTCACAGTCTGGTCCGGTCCGCCGGCTGACACTGTGCCGCTCTGGGGTGTGAAACTCATCCAGGTGGCATCGGCTAAGGTATCGTTATCTTCATCTGTAATGGTAAAGTTCAATGGCACTGTCCCGCTGTTACCGATGGTAAAGGAGTAGTCATTGTTGGCATAATCCACAGGCAAAATGATCGGGTCCGGCAGGTCATGGGTCAGGTCGATATGGGGCTGTCCAATATATAAGCTAACAGTGACGGTTTTGGGAAATGCTGCTCCCAAAGGATCGGTTACGGTAATGGTTCCCGTATAGGTATTATTAACCGTCAGCCCTGTTGTATTAAAGGAAACGGTAATGGTATCACTTGAAGAACCGTCATTTTCCAGGGGACCGCCTGTTGTGGGTGAGACCGACATCCAGGTAGCATCGACACCGGTTGCATCGTCGACATCGGTAATCGTATAATTGTCAAGATCCACATCACCACTGTTGGAAACGGTGAACTGGTCAGTCGATGTTCCTCCCATCCCCAATGATTGATTGATGCCGGTTGGATTCAAGGTTATTACCGGTCGACTGACAACCAGGGTCACTTTGAGCCTGGCGGAAGTCGGTTTGGCTGCCGGATCGGTCACTGTGATGGTTGCTTCGTGAGTACCGTTATCAAGAGAAGAAATGTTATAGGTAACTGTTATGGTATCACTTGAACCGTCATTGGCAAGCGGTCCGCCGCTGGTTGGCGACACGGATATCCACGCTGCATCCAGCCCTGTTCCATCATCGATATCAGTAATTGTGTAGTTGAGGTTGCCTTCTCCCTTATTGGTGACGGTAAAAGTATCCGGGGCGGGCGGGGCTCCATAGTCGACATCGTGACTAAGAGCATTTTTGTTCAATACAATAAGAGGGGCATTATCCGCCTGTGATTTTATCCTTAACTTGGGGCCTTCCGGGCTGCCGCCCTGATCATAAGCGGCTGCATCCCGCTCACCGGACCCCGTAATAGTGAAGACCATGGCTTGACCACTGTTCCAGTCTGTACGTGAAACCAGAGTCTGGACGAGCGATTTTAAATCGGGCGACAGATACTCGACATTATGAAACCATTGCTCGATACCAGACCAGGCGACATTTGAAGCAAGCATGGTTCTATTGGAAATGTCTTTGTCATTAAGAGTGAAAATTGGAGGGTTATTATTGACGTGATCCTCTGCTTGAATCGTCACATCTGTTGCAACGGTATCGGAGGAATCGATCCCCCGAACCACCAGATTGGCACTGATAATCGTATTGCCCTGCGGAACAGCAACATTGGGAAAACGAATACCCACCAGATGTTCGCCAAAGTCAAGATCCCATCGCTGTTCCTGGTCATCAATCTTATTATTGTTATACTCTTCGGCATCGTTCATATTATCGCCGGAACCGCTGGTTTCGGTTTCATAATTGATACGAAGATCAACCTGAAATGCCTGAGGACTATTAGTTGCTTCCGGATCGGAAAT
>CAZLGM010000022.1:0-18245 GCA_964558875.1 uncultured Desulfocapsaceae bacterium | reverse complement strand
CGGGTGGTCGGTACAGCGTTTGGGTCAAAAGCGGTAATTGTTGCGTTATATGTACCAATAGCAAGAGTATCCGAATCGTTAAAAGTTACTGCAATAGTGTCCGTCTGTCCATTTGTTAAGTTACCTGTAGTGGGTGAAAGCTGTAACCAGTCGGGAGAACTGGCATCATCGGATAGAGTGTAACTGAGAGTTCCACCACCAATATTGGTTATGGTAAATGTGTCACCCGAAGCATCTGTTCCAACTATGGTCTCTGCATTGATTACTGTTTTATTCAGCTGGATCTCCGGGGGCTGAGTATCGTAATCAATAACGAGCCTCGGCCTTAAATCGCCACCTGCCCGGTAACTGTCCGCCGTAACCCGCCCGGTTCCCTCGATAATGAAAACCATATCATTACCACTGCTCCAGTCGGCCCGGCCGGTTATTTCAGAAACAATTGAACTGATGTCCGGGGTCTGATATTTACTGCCGACCGGACTCCAGGCTCCAGGAACCCATGGTTGATTGGCACCAGTTTTCGTTCTGGTAGATACATTAAAACTGCCGTAGCCGGAGATAAACTGCGGCGCGTCGCCAATATCTTCTCCGTATATGGTTATTGTATTGTTATTGGTCCGATTCTCATCGGCGGTGAATTCCAGATAGGCCGAATTGATTGTTGCGTTCTGAGGGATAGTGATATTGCGAAACCTGAGACCGACGATCTGATTCCCCTGATTGTTGCCATCCCGCACCAGCTCAAGGTCACTGGAGTTATGATACACACGACCCAGATTGTTTCCGGTTGATTCTTCTACATCATCAATATCCGCACTGATCCTGACATCCAAAGTAACAGAATTAGCCACGCTTACTGAAAAAAGAACAAGAAAAAACAGGAGAAGTGAATCGATTGACTTCTTATATAACATTTTCATCCCTTACCCCCATCTTTCAGCAAATCAATAGCCGGTCTCAAAAGGTTTTTCGACTATTGCCATACTCTCATGCACGGAATTCCTCAGACCGTTTCCGGTTCCGACCGATCCGTATCGAAACGTAGCCCAGTCACCGGAAAAACCTGGTGGCGGTCTACGCTTCTCCATAAAAAACGTTCTATAATTGTAACTGGTTTCACCCGCAATAAGGACCTGGTTGCCTACCTGATCAACAAGGAAGTTATTTTCCTGGTCATCCGGATCATTCTGGTTGAATTGACCTATTACCGTCGGCGGGCTCCCCATTTCTTGAATAGCTTGTACACCGTGCTGCCAGCCAGCCTCGGAAGCATAAAATGCCTGAACGTAGTGTCGCTCATTCCCGGCTATCTGAACCTCTATGGTGGTATTGGACGCCCCGGAAAGACCGATCACGGTCAGGGCGACCATGGTGATCATTGAAAGAACAAGGATAAAACCTCGCTCATCGTTGAGAAGGCTTTTCAGGTGTTTCATATATTCATTTTTTTTGAATTTCCGACTTGATAAATGTTGTTGCCATCTGCCTGGTTGTGCCACCAAAGGTACCATTCACCTTTACGGTAACAAGCTTACATCCGTTTATCGGATTGTCATCCAAGACATCCCACTCAACAGTCATCCCACCCTGAACAGAACTGTGAGATCCCTGTGTCAAATTCGGACTGTCATATGGAGCTGCATATAACTGCTCAATCTGGTCGGTGTTTGAAATCGTCAAGTTACTGAAGCTGTTAGCTATTGAATTGCCGTAAATGGCTCTGGTCTGCATTGTATATAAAGAAAGAATACCAATTGCCAGAATGGCAAGAGCTATGGTCACTTCAACCAGCGTAAATCCTTTCTCTTTTTTCAATACATCCATATTTACAACCCCATATTTCTACATTGGACAGTCACCATAAGCATTCTTCGACGAAAATTGTCGTTGGGGGCATTACCGGCTGCGGCGCCGTTCAAGTCCCATGCAGTCCCAGATGCTGGAGTGTACACAGTATTGTTAACATATTTAGGATCACGCTGATCTGCTCTTGCCAACAAGGAAATCTGTACAGAACGAATATCATCCCGTGCACTCTGCTCTGCTACTTCGTCTATATCACTATAGGCCAGTGGATTTCCATCTTCATCCAGATATTGGAACTCTATGGCTTCGATATTTTCCGCAATTGCCTGGCCGTTTCTGTCCAATGTTGTGCCGGAAAGTTCATAAGTTATCGATTCATTTGTCCCGCCGGTAATGCCATCTTCATCCAAATCCATATCGAATATGAGCTTGTTTGCTGTAGTGGTAGTTATTGAAAAACCATTCGACCTTGACGGATCATAGCCGGCCATACGGATTTCCCTGACCATCACATCGAGAGCAGCTCTGAGATTTTGCTGGACTTCGATAACTTGATCCTGGGTATAGTAAGTCCTCTGCTGAACATTGTAAGCTGAGTAAATCGCAACAACAATAATTCCGGTCATAGCCAGAGTGATCATCAGCTCAACCAGAGTGAAACCAAAATCATCTCTTCCCTTTTTTTTCACCCTCAGTGACATTATTAGCTCTTTTTCATTTCCTACCTATTCCCAGGTAGTCCCGCCATCGATGCTTTTTTCCAGTTGAAGATGACCCACAGCGGAAAGCGTTACACGATACATTTTCTGCCTACTTATCCCGCAACTTCCAGTCAGATATTTATCTTTACAGACACTTACAGATCCTTCACGATCTGTTTCGGGTATTCCCCTGCTGGTTATTACTGTATAAGGGTTCTCCACTCCTGGAGTGGGGTCCCCAAAACTTATATTATTTAAGAGAACAGTGTCCTCACCTGAATCCAGTTGACGGTCCAGCAATGCCTCCTCCGTGCCATCTTGTACACCGTTATCTGACGTCCCACCTCCAGCGCCGTCATCGATGAAAATCTGAATCGATCTCGGCGGTCCGGTATCTATTCGAAACGTTATACTCTCATTGCGCTTAATTGCTTCAAGTCTTGTCCGTTGCAAAGCTGAGTTTATCTCCCGAGCAATACCTTTGGTACGTGTATTGGCCTGCCAATGACCGACCTCGGGAGCAACGAAAATAGCCATAACAGCCACAACAACAAGCACAACCATTACTTCAACCAGGCTGAAACCGGATCGGCCGGTTGACGCTTTTCCGAGTTGATGAATAACTCGCACTCCTTTCCTCCAAATCATTATATTACATGGATCTTTTAACTCTGCAGGTACTCGGCACAAACAATCCACATACATTTATGCAAATTTCAAACCAATGAGCAGCTTGTTATCAGCAGAATAAATACAGAACTATCTCCTGTTTTTCCAAGTCATTAGATAGAATAACGAACCTAACAGAAGGCCCCTCAGATAACGGACCAACAATAACTGTTAAATTATTTTACAATCAGCCGGCCGATTGTAAACAATTTTTCCAAATCCTACAGCAACAATATTCAAGTATGGTCAATCAGAAGCCAGCCAGTTATTTGATTATTTCATCCACTCCGTGCTCTTTTATTTTAGCAAGAAGTGACGGATAGCTGATCTCCAGGAGCAGCGCCGCCTTGCTTTTATTGCCCTCGGTGATATCAAGAGCCCTTCTGATCAACCGTCCCTCCATAATTTTCCGACCTTTTTTTATCGACAAAGTGCCCAACAAGTCATCAAGCCTTCTGCCTTTTGAAGGGCTGCCAAAACTTTCCGGAAGATTCTCGGGCAAAACAACATCTTTGTCGCTGAAGATAACAGCCCGCTCAATCACGTTTTCCAGTTCCCGGACATTACCATGCCAGCTTTGACGGCTCAGCATGCTCAGGGTCCTGGAAGAGATCGATTTGATTGGAATATGCGCTTCTCCACAGTACTTTTCGAGAAAATGGTCGCACAGAAGAGGAATATCTTCCCGCCGGTCCCGAAGAGGCGGAATATGAATGGTGACCACATTCAACCGGTAGAACAGATCTTTGCGAAAATGGCCCTTGCCGACTTGCTCACCAAGATCAAGGTTGGTTGCCGCGATCACACGGACATTGACTTTTTTTGCCTGCCTTCCACCAACAGCCCATATTTCATCTTCCTGTAAGGCACGCAGCAGTTTCACTTGAAGACCAAGGGGAAGATCACCAATTTCATCCAGGAAGAGCGTTCCGCCCTCAGCTGCCTCAAACAACCCATTTTTAGTTGCATCGGCACCGGTAAAGGCGCCCTTTACATACCCGAAGAATTCACTTTCCAGCAGGTTTTCGGGAATAGACCCGCAGTTGACACAGATAAAGGGGTTTGGCCTTCTATCACTGTGTTGGTGTATTCCCTTGGCGATCAATTCCTTTCCGGTTCCCGATTCTCCGGTGATCAAAACGGTGGTCTTATAATTACTCACCTTTTTCGCAACCTCTATCACACTGCGCATAGGCTCGCTGTTACCGACAAGGTCGTTGAACGATTTCTCCTCCTCATATGAAGCGACACGTTCTTTAAGTTCTTTATTTTCCGCCAGCAGTCGATCATGCTCTTCAGCCTTTGCCAGGATGACTAATATTTCTTCATTCCTGAATGGTTTGGTAATAAAATCGAAGGCCCCCTGCTTCATCGCCTTAACGGCCGTATCCACTGTCGCGTAAGCTGACATCATAATGACCGTAGTAGCATTCCCTCTTTCCCGTAAAACACGAAGAAACTCGAGACCATCCATTTCCGGCATTTTCAGATCACAGAGAATAATGTCAAACTGCTCCTTCTCCACAGCTTCAAGTCCCTGAGCACCATCGGCCGCAAGGCTGACCCGGTAACCGGCCCTGGTCATAACTGAGGAGAGCATATGACGCATATTCTCTTCGTCATCAATAATTAGCAGGTGTTTATTGGCAGCCATCCTTTCCTTTCCCAATAATTAACTCAATGATAATACGGGTGCCGTCCCCCGACTCACTCTCCGCTCGCATTCGACCGCCAAGGTTTTCAAGAATGGTGTGGGAAACAAAAAGCCCCAACCCTGTTCCACGTCCCACTTCTTTTGTTGTGAAAAAAGGATCGAAGATTTTATCGATATTCTCTGCCTCAATCCCCTTGCCGTTATCGATGATAGAGACCGCTAAGACGGTTTCGTCTAAATTGTTTTGCCTGTTTTCAGTTTCAACAAGTATTTCTCCCCTATCTCCCTTCTCTTCTATGGCATCTATGCTGTTGAAAAAACAGTTAAGGAAAACCTGTTTTAGACTGTCGCTGTTGGCCGTAAGCAGATCATTTTCAGCCTGGAATCGCTCAACAAAACGAACCGCTTTTAATTGACCACGAATTCGAACCAACTCAATAATATCGGAAAGCACTTGATGAACACTGAAAATATGTGACTGTTTTTCGCCAAACCGTGAGAAACCCAGCAACTGCTGCATGAGGTCATTGATCCGGTCCAGTTCCGACTCAATGCGTACCAGATATTCTATCTTCTCATCGCCGGTCCCTTCGTCACGGCCCAACATGCCGATATATCCCTGGATAATCCCCAGCGGGTTGCCAATTTCATGGGCAAGTCCGGCAGACAGCCGACCGACGGCAGCAAGTTTTTCCACTCGTACCATTTCCTGCCGATTGTGCTCCAGTTCTTTATTGGCCTTTTCCAATGACTGTACACTTGATCGCAGTTTCTCATTATCGGCAGCGATTCGCTTGATCATCCTGTTGAGGCTGCGAGTAAGTTTAGCAAACTCATCGCCGTCATCCGACTCAAACAGTATCATTCCATCTCTATCAGAGCCAGATTCAGCCAGCTTAACCAGACGATCAAGGGGACGAATAAATAAACTGGATAGCCTAAAAAAACCAACGACAGCCAAGATGACGGTGTTGATCAGAATATAGATAAGAGCCACCTTTACATGGGAACGGAGTTCTTGATAGAACGGCAATAGATCCCTCGACATCCCAATGGCGCTCACTGCATTATCATCTTTTTGGACGGGAACGGCCACCAGCAGCTTGCTGGTGGTGGTGAGAATTTCCCAACCAACACCTGTAAATTTGTGGATTTTATTTCCCGAGCTGGCACTTTGAGACAGCAGACTATCCAGGACGTCATTTTTTACACAGGAAGGAATAAGCGAGTAGATTTTTTCACCACTCTTCATCCGCAAACAGGAAGTGGAGTCATCAACAATTAGTTTCTGAACCCTTGAAGAAACTCCAGGCTGACCATGTTCATCATTTTCAAGGCCAACGTTTCCTATTGCCAACTCAAGGAATAATGTACCTTTCTCAAGCTCAAATCGAAGATACTGCCGCTGCCAAAGTATGACAATCACAAACGATATTAGCAGCATGCTGACAACTAAAAGAGTGCTCAAGGTAAACATCAATTTTATCTTCAGACTGTGCATTATTCTCTCAATTCCAATTTCTCCTCATTGCCAGGACATCTTACTCAAATGACAATATTCACATTCTCTATATATTGTGCAGAAAGGAGATTAACCAGCCTCTCCTTTCAAACAATACTTAGGTAAGTATAGCTCATAATTGCCTAAATCAACAAAGATCAATATCGTTCTAAAAGGTGAACAAAAAAACCACACTTTTTTATGTTAGGATGGATTTGGGATAATCAACAATTAAATCATATTTGGAGAATGAGGACTTGCCAGGTCCCACACCTAAATAGCAGAACTAATATACCTTCACGCTGATTCCTATAACTTGTTTGGATATCTTTGTTTTAAATACGTATTAATGGACTCTGAACCGACAAGAATATTTTTTTTCGTCGATGATGACTCAATAATTAGAACAGGAATAACGCTAATTTTCATTAATTCCAACATTAAAAGGGTCTGTTGTGACTTCTTTTTCAGTTCACTCAAGTCTGATGATTGACTATCTTCAATAGGTTCTCTTTTCAGTTTGACCAGAAAAGAATATGGATTCGAATGCTTGTCAGCTTCATTTACAAATGTCCTAATTTTTCTAAGTGAGCTTTTGTCCAAGTCAATAGCCGTAAAACGCACATCCACATCTTTGGGATTTATAGTTGCAAGAGTAGCAAGTACCTGGAAACAGTGAGGACATTCCATGCTGAAAACCAGAGTCATATCCCCGTTTCCTGGTTTTTGGTTTTTTTCAACAATGGCAACCCGCTGATAGACATCTATATTATCTACTGAATTACTTGTATCCGGAACCAACATTAAGAAATTCGCAAAAAAGCCTGCTAGCCAAATAAAAAGAGGAAGGGCCAGCATGACCTTTCTCGCCTTCACGGCGAACAGATACAAAAAAGAGATACCAACAAGAAACAATGCCATTAAGATACAAAGAATGCATCGTTGGTTGATAATAAAGAATTGAAAGCCGACTAAACTCCCATCAAACGCAAGAGCGGGTAGAAGTAGCAAAAGTGGTGACCAGCGAAATTTGCGAGGGTAGCGGTGAGTGAAAAAAAGATGAAGCGTTAAGAGCCAAAAAAAAACCGCACCTACGGTAACAAGAACTGGCTCACCAAAACGAACAAAACGTCCAACAATCTCACAGGCAGAAGTCTGGCAGAGACTTGTTCCTTTAAGCCCCATATAAGATTCAAGGGAGAGCCCCAAAGCGCTGAGAAGAGAGGCTATGAGCGCTAAAACTATCAGCAGTTTATTGTTTGAATGAACATGGCGCATGGCCCGGCATTAAAATAACTCAACATGCAAGGTTATAATAACGTTATTGATAGGTCACGACCCGGTTACCAGTTGGAGCACCTCTACCTACCTGAGGAGTCGCTGTAATGGTAGCAACTTCCTGACAACCGGTTGCGCAGTTTGTCACTTGAATAACCAGTGTATAATGATAAAGGGTCGGATCGGTATTTGTCACATTCTTTGGTTGGAAATCCGGGTATATGGACGATATTCTGTTAGCTGCAGGCAGATAGTTTTCATTCCCAGCGCCATCTTCCGTGTAACCATAGGTGTAGTTACCATCAGCATTACATGTAGGGCACATCCAACCATTTTCTGCACGATGCGTTTCTAACAGAATAGAAAACTGTTCGAGTATACTGTCTGCTGAGCTTTGTTTAGAAACAGCAATATAATTTCTATAGGCGGGAATTGCTATGGCAGCTAAAATTACGATAACAGCCATAACAATCATGACTTCAAGCAATGAAAAAGCATGATTATTGAACGGGGAGAACTTTGAGTCTGTCTTCCTTTGAATTTCTGAAAAAAGAGTCATCCTAATTCCCTTCAGCGAGGCTGCATTTCTATGGTGTCACTCACTTCCCACAATTATCTCAATAATTAACGTTTTGATTCTAATCAGTGTTTAATGCTCAATGCTCAATATTTTTTTATCCACATTGCTTGATGATTAAACGTAGACGACATCCACACAAGAAGGTTAACTCAATATATCAGCCAAATCAAATAGAAAAACAAGAGCCGACTCAAGAAATATCGAGCCGGCTCTGTTGCGAACATTATTGAATGACTTCAGGACATACGGTGTTACTCAATTACGGCTGTAATCGTTTCTCCTGCAGCCGCATTCCCAACAGTACCGTCCTGGTCTGTATCACCTGTAATAGTAATTGTTGACCCTACTGTAGCAGTCTGCAAGGTCTGGGTGTCAATACCGATAGTACAGGCCCCGGGACCAGTCGTTGCTGCACCACCAAAAGCAGCTGCATTGGTATAAGGATCTGTCTTCCCACCTTCATTCAAGTCAGCTAACGCAGTATCTGAGGCGGTGGTACCAGCAGATCTCTTGGCAAGTTCTGATTTGACAAACATATGCGCCGCGTCCAGGTTTGCCTGACACGCATTGAGTTTTGTCTGCGCCATGTAGTTCAGATACTGAGGAATAGCGATTGCTGCAAGTATACCAATAATTGCAACAACGATCATTAATTCAACAAGTGTAAAACCCTTTTGATTTTTCAATTTCATTTTTCCCTCCTTAAGGAATTGGTGAATCTTTCTCAACATTAACCCTGATAACTTCTAATCTCTGTTTCAAATGTGTTTTTAAACCATTTTTCGCACCGACCAAAACCAATGCAGCACATCTCTCAGAATTTCTAAACCGCTTTAAGGTCTTATTGCTTTATGCAAAAACAATGCAACATATATGCCACAGCATGGTGAGAGCACATATTAATCCTTTCTTTTACAGCCTACACCTTGTAACAACCTGGAGTAAGGCAAAAAGCCCCTGGAACTATATGATTTATTTTTTTCATGTTCTTTCCTCAGGTGTCTGCTAAATTCAGTAATGTCCTGTTTTTAAGCAAAAAAAAAGACAAGAACTTTCTGATTAAGGATTTTCATCACAGCTTGGTCAGTTCTTTGCAAGTCTGACAAAATAACAATAGATGAATTTAAGCAAAAATTATCTTGTTATTTCATAAGATTACCTAATCTTATAATTTTAAGT
This sequence comes from uncultured Desulfocapsaceae bacterium, assembly GCA_964558875.1. Classification (GTDB taxonomy): domain Bacteria; phylum Desulfobacterota; class Desulfobulbia; order Desulfobulbales; family Desulfocapsaceae; genus CAZLGM01. The sequence continues at coordinate 8,877 of CAZLGM010000022.1, read as the reverse complement.
AGTTTCAAATGTCTCTTCCAGAGCTACTAAGTGTATAAGTATCCGCATGGTAGAACTGACAAAAAATGGCCCATTCAGTGACACTTTTTGTCAACCCCAATGCAGCCATAAAAAATAATGACGTACGGAAACCAGACAAATATACAGAAACAGTATCATCACCTTCTTCTTATTCTGATGGTGTTTCTGCTTGCATTTTCTTCATACGGAAGCATTTTCAGCCATGAGTTTATTGCCTACGATGACATCCGTATTATTGTCGCCAATACAGCAAGATATGATGGTATGAATATAGAAAACCTCAAAGCTATCTTTTTTACCGATTTTCCTAGAGAAGAACCTCTGCTCATACGGGATATTAGCTATTTAATCAACGCTGAGATCTTTGGACCAACATCTCCCGGCGGTTTTTTATTTGGAAACGTCATTCTTCATATCTTATGCTCTTTAGCTGTTTATCAAGTCGGCTTATTGTTATTTCCCTCTCAACCGATCACAGCAGCGATTTCCGCATTGTTTTTTACGGTACACCCACTCCACAGCGAGTCCATTGCCTGGATATCAGCCAGGAAAGAGACTCTTTTTACCTTTTTCTCTCTAATGGCTTTTATCACATACGTTAAATATACTCTCAAAAACAAAAGTTTTTTTCTTTTAATTTCAATATTTTTTTTCATACTGGCGTTGTTTTCGAAAGCAGCGGCAATATCGTTTTTTCCCATTATATTCTTCTACAGAATCACAGTTGCCCGACCATGTCGTGTTACTATAAAAGAAGTGTTATATTTCTTTTTCATTGTCATCCTGACGCTCTCCTTTGTTACATGGTACACTCAAATATTGACTGATTTTGGCGTTCTCAACCAGGAGAAGCAGAGGGATTATCTCAACTGGTTTCTTGTCACCCTCCAAACGTTAACCTTCTATATCCACAAGCTATTAATTCCAACAGGGTTGTCTGCTGTTTACACCTTTCCCTCGCCATACACAGTCTATACATTCCCAGTTTTTCTACTATTCTCGATTCTCTTATGGGCCTGTATCACTGCTTATTTTGTACTGAACAAATCCCCTCAAAAACAGCTCCACCTGTTTCTTCTGTTGTGGTTTATTGCCGCTCTCCTTCCTTATCTAGACTTGGCACAAGTCGGAATCTATGTGGCCGACCGCTATGCCTACCTCTCTTCTGTTCCTTTTATTTTGGCTACCAGCACTATTCTGAGATCATTTTATGTAAAAATCAGCAAGAACAATTTTATCTGTGCGACAATTTTCACAATTCTTTTTGTAGGACTTATCAGCTGTGCAATATTCCAGACCCGAAAGAATGCGGCAGTATGGCAAAACTCAACCACATTATGGATGAATGTAAAGAAGAAAACTCCTGACAATCTGGCATCTTACTCGGCTTTAATGGGAGAGTATTTAAAGAAATATCAACATTCAACTGCTGAAAGTAAACAGGAACAACTGAAAAAAGCCAAAATGATCGGGAAAGAGGCAATGGAGTTATTTACATACGATGGGGGAAAGTATGAAAAAGCACTCTACCTGATCACCTCTCAACTCGGTCAAATTGCTTGGTTTGAGAAAAATTACCCAAAAGTTGATTATTATTTTAACTTAACTTGGAAGCTCAATCCAAAATTCCTGCTGGGAAGATATATCTACGCTCAAGCATTAGCCGGTCAAGAAAGATTTGCAGAAAGCCTGCAACAAATTGATATAATAAAAAGATTTGGCAACAAATATGGCGACCGCCAATACCTTCTGGCCTCAAAGAAACTAAAGCAGTCTATAGAAAAGAAAGTCGATGATGAGAATTGATTACCAATACAACAGGGAAGCAGGGTTGTTATTCAACACAAGGATCTCGTTACTGATTCTGTTTGCAATTACAACTCTATCAATTGTTGTTTATTCGGATATCATGACTCATGATTTCATTGCTTATGATGATATCAGAATAATTGTCGATCGCATTGATAGATATGATGGAGTGACAATTGAGAATATTTCAAATATAATTTTAAAAGACTTCCCTAGAGAAGAGCCTCTCATAATCAGAGATCTTTCCTATCTTGTCAATGCCCATATATTCGGTGCCCTGAACCCGCAAGGGTACCTCATCGGAAATCTCATTTTGCATGTAATTACAAGCTACCTAGTGTATTGCCTTGCTCTTTCTCTTTTCCCCAGACAATATCTTGCAGCGTCCCTCTCAGCTCTATTGTTCGTCATACACCCTCTGCATGTTGAGAGTATAGCGTGGATTTCTTCTCGCAAGGATCCACTCTATACAGCATTTTTTCTTGGAGCATTATTGCAGTTCCATCAATATTTAAAAAATCAAAAACAAATATCATTACTATTCAGTTGTCTATTCTTTTTATGCTCTCTCTTTTCAAAAGCAGCCGCGATATCCTTTTTTCCCGCTGTAGTAGCTCTCAGATATTGCACAAACAAATTTTCTGACATGAAGGTGATTGAAGCGCTCTATTTCTTTGCAATTGTCATTCTCACTCTTTTTTATATCCAATGGTACACAGGTGTACTCCAAACATTTGGAGTTGTTAAAGAAGATGTCAATACTCAACGGGATTGGTTCCTGTGGGCTTTGAGTTCCTGTGAGTATATTAAGTTTTACATTGAGAAACTATTTTTCCCTGTGAACCTTACTATTGCCTACAATTATCCTGCGCCTCATATGATTTTCCAACATCCATTCTCTCTATTTTCTGCTGTTATTATTATTGTCTCGTGTATTGCAGCCATGATAATGGCTCTTTTACGTAACCACTTACAGTATCTGTTCTTAGGTCTATTATTTTTTTGCTCATTTATTCCTTACTTGGATTTAGCACAGGTAAAAATATTCATCGCTGACCGTTATGCATACTTGGGTTCTGCTGCTTTTTGCATTCTTTTCAGCCTAGTTATTATCTCCGGTTGCCGATATGTTGTTAAACGAAATCGACTTCTATTCACAGCATTTATCGCTTTATGCGCAGTATATAGTTGTTTTTATGTGTATCAGGCTAGGGCGGCAACGAAAGTTTGGCGAAACACATTCACTCTCTGGCAGAATGCCTATCAGCTCGACAGCCGTCGCTCAGATGTCTACACTGGCCTGATAGGCCAATATGTGAAGATTTATGTTAACAATTTCGGCCAACCCTACTCCTTAGAAGCACTGGAACAAGCAAGAATCATTGGTGAAGAGGCTGTCCGGAAATTTTGCCGTACTGATGGTACCTGCCCACCCCAACTCTTCAAGGTACTTGCCTACCTCGGAGAAATATACTGGCAGCTAAAAGACGTTGATAAAGCTGAAGCTTTTTTTCTTAAATCTATAGCGCTGAACCCAAAATATCCAGAATCCAGGTTTATGTTTCTCAGCCTGCTTATCGAACAAGGTAACTATAGTTTGGCAGCCGAACAAGCACGATTGGTTGAAGAAAATGCACATCCCTATCTTGACCAGAAATTACTGAAAGATTTGAAAACCAGAATATGGCCTATTCTGGAGGGTACTATGCAAGACTAGGCCTGTCGCGAAGACACTCCCATAAAAAGCACTATAGACAATAAATATAAGTTTCAATATCAACGAATAAAAAAGGAAATGAAACATTACCCTCACCTGTCTTACAGAACCGGTGTCTGGCAGGAGATTGTCAGATACATCGGTAGTGATATTCTGACCACCGGAAACATACTTGACACCTGTGTCGAGCTTGGTGCCGGATATTGTGATTTCATTAATCAATTTCCAGCATTAACAAAAATATGCTATGAGCAGAATAAAGAGATGGAAAAATTTGCTTTACCAGATATTGATTTTCGATGTCAGGATGCCGTATATCTCTCTGGCTTAGAAGATGATTCAATCGATTTACTTTTTGCCAGCAATTTCCTCGAACACCTTAACGACAAAGAGCATGAAATACTCTTACCTAGAATTTATGACGCTCTTAAACAAAATGGAAAACTCGTTTTAATTCAGCCTAACTATCGCCTTTGCTCTACAACCTATTTTGATGATGAGACACATCAATCAGTCTTTGACGACATCAACATTCAATCATTTCTTGTAAAATATGGGTTTGAGATCTGCAAAATTACTCCGGGATTATTGCCTTTTTCTATGAAATCAAGAATGCCTAAGTGGCCAATTCTTGTTCGCTTATATCTCAACTCCCCTATACGACCAAATAGTGCTCAAATGTACGTGATCGCTCAAAAAAGGTAAGATATGTGGAATAATCGAAAAGTCTCTCTCATTTTCCCTACCTACAACGAAAAGGATTCCATACGCCAAGCCATAATCGATTATGGATGGAACGAAATCGTGGATGAAATTCTTGTCGTAAACAACAATGCCGCTCCTGGTACCAGCAGTGAAGTCGCTAAAACAACTGCAAGAGAAATCATAGAGACAACCCAAGGTTATGGTGCGGCAATTCGGCGTGGATTCAGAGAAGCCTCAGGGGATTATATCATTGTCTCAGAACCGGACGGTACCTTCTCCGGAAAAGATATCGTGAAGCTATTATCATATATTGATGATTTTGATGTAGTCTATGGAAGCAGGACTGTAAAAGAGCTTATTTGGCAGGGTGCTAATATGGGCATTTTTCTGAAATGGGGTAATTATGCGGTAGCCAAATTGATGGAAATTCTGTTCAACACAACATCGTTAACTGATGTTGGTTGTACCTTACGGTGTATTGACAAGAGAGCATTACGTCACCTGGAACCTTTTTTTACCGTCGATGGGAATTTTTTCGGACCAGAGATGATGGTTTTATCTATTTTGATGCGGATGCGCATTGTCCAGTTACCTGTCAATTATACCAAGCGGGTTGGACAATCTTCTGTCACCGGTAGTAAGCTCAAAGCCTTTTGGCTTGGATTACAAATGATACGGCTCATTCTAAGCTATCGACTGAAAGGCTGGCTCCATAGCTCTCGATATAAGAAATACAGAAAAAAGTGCTAGAAGATGTTATTCAACAGCTACTATTTTCTCTTTTTATTCCTTCCTGTTACTCTCGCACTTTACGCGTTAGCTCCCTTATCAAAAAAGAATTTTATTCTAACAATTGCCAGCTTCGTATTTTATGGGTACTGGAATATCGAGCTCTGCTCTTTACTGCTTTTTTCCATAATTACAAATTTCTGGTTAGGCAGACAAATACATTTATCAGTTGAGCAGTCCGATAAAAGAAACTATCTGATCTTAGTTCTCCTCATCAACCTTGGGTTACTTGGTTTCTTCAAATATACCAATTTTTTTATAGATTCATTGAGATTAATCTTCCCTACCATCTCGATTGAAACATTTTATATTGTTCTTCCCATAGGTATTTCTTTTTTCACTTTCCAAGGGATGAGCTACTCACTGGATATCTATAGGGGAAAGTCTGAACCTGTCAATCGTTTTGTCGATTTTGCCTGCTACATTTCGATGTTTCCACAACTTATCGCTGGGCCGATTGTTCGATTTAATATGGTTTCTGACCAACTGGTCTTTAGGAAACATTCACTTGAAAAAACTACATACGGTGTCCGCCGGTTTATTGTAGGCTTAGGTAAAAAGGTTCTAGTGGCCGACACAATGGCTTATATTGCCGAACAGCAATTATTTATCGGAGTTGCTGATGGAGCTGCAATCTGGATTGGAATAACCGCCTTTTCACTTCAAATTTATTTTGATTTTTCTGGATATTCTGATATGGCCATCGGTTTGGGAAACATTTTTGGTTTCAAGCTTCCTGAAAATTTCCACTATCCTTACAGGGCAAAAGGTATTTATGACTTTTGGAGACGATGGCACATGACCTTATCCGGTTGGTTGCGTGATTACCTATATATTCCTCTGGGAGGTTCACGTTGCTCTACCTTGTCATGGATTATAAATATAATGATCACCTTTCTTCTTTGTGGATTATGGCATGGGGCTTCATGGACTTTTATTATATGGGGAGGCTATTTTGGAATTCTCATTATCCTCGAACGACCATTCAGGGAGCATATTCAACGGGCACCCGCTTACTTGGTCATTCCGGTAACCAACCTACTTGTAATCATCGGCTGGGTGTTTTTTAAGGCCCGGTCGGTTGAAGAAAGCATTATCTGGCTTCGGGCAATGTTTGGGTTTGGCAGCTCCTGGCAGAGTAATTTTCTATTACTACCAAACAGTCACCTCATATTCCTAATCTGTTTCCAAATCGGTTGCTGGAGTGGTCTTTTTAAAACAACCAAGATTAAACAAGGATCACGCTGGAGTGATCCTCTTCTTATACTCGTATTTCTGGCATCTTTCGTTTCAATTATGGGAGTAGAAGTATCACCATTTCTTTATTACCAATTTTAATAATATTTTAGCCATTCACCTTAGTAGACAACAATATTAAAGACAGCATAAAAGTGAATTGGATGAGCAACTACAACTCACATAAACTTTTCCTCTATGTAATATTTTTTATCTGGCTATTGATACCAATTGCCGACACTCTTGCACACTACATAAGTTATGACGGTTTCTCCACTTTTCGTGCATGGGAGATTGTAACACGTGGACGCGGTCAAGGCCCATTTGCTCCCTCAGTATCGTTTGAAAAGACTATTTACGGTGATCTTGCCAACATCTTAAAAGTCAGAAAATTTCGTCAGTATCGACATCAATTGTTCACTACTGACTCATATGGTTTCCGTAATATAGAAGCACCAGCCGAGACATATTATCCCATTGTTGTTGTAGGAGATTCTGACATGGCTGGTTCCTCCCTTTCAGATGATGAAACTTTCAGCTTTCAACTGTCAAAATCACTCAATATACCCATTTATAATTATGCACCTTATTCCCCAATCTATTTCCTAGGGGACGAACGTTTTAAAAAATATCCACCTAAAATTCTTATTTGGGAAAGCGTCGAACGTACTATCCAGGGAAGTGTTTTCAAGAGGTATGCCGAACTGCCTGACAACACAAAAGTACAATTCAAAAAAAAGGTTTCTGTTCAAGAGTCACATTTACCTAGATCGCGGCTTTCCACACAACTAGCAAGAGAAATTTTTCATGAACTACGGTGGTATCTAACCGGTATAAAACCGGAAGCTATCTCGTTTATTCATCAACAATCAGGAATGCTTTTTTACACCCCAGGAGTGAAACAGTTGACTCTTGACAGCAACGACCGAGATATCAAGGGCATTATTGCCGGTATTAAACAAATTCAAAAGATATTACAAAATCAAGGCATTACTCTTCTCTATATCCCTCTCCCAGATAAAGAGAATATTTACCGGAAGATGTTACCTGACGACATACCTGGCAAGGACAGCAAAGAATTTTTTCTTCAAGACCTCAACACCGCTCTAATTAAGAGTGGTGTGCATACCGTTGACCTTTACTCTTTATTTAACAAAGCATCTGTCGATCAAGATTATCTTTACTTCAGGGATGATACACACTGGAACAAGAAAGGAGTAAGTATGGCTGTTGAGGCTGTTATTGAATATCTCGAGGAACATAGCTTGAATCAGGACCTTCATTGCAACCCGTGATGCCCATGAATCGATGACTGCTCTGTATTCGGCTGTCATATGAAAGCAATACCGTGATCAATAACCACGATTTCAAAATCGGGATAAGTAGAGGCTTCGAATTTTTTTAATTGTCTGACCGATTGACTGCTCTTCGTTATAGGCGGGAATAAGGACTGTGATCATATTGTCGTTTTGTTAACCGCGATCTGCCTTGCGCACAAGCTCGCACAACTCATCGGCCATTTCATTGATTTTGTCACTGTCGGTTCCCTCCGCCATCACCCGGATGACCGGTTCGGTCCCGGATGGCCGGACAAGGATGCGGCCCTTTTTCCCCAACTTCTTTTCCAACTTCTTGACCGCCTTGGAAAAACCGGGAATTGTATCCACATCGATCCTTGAACCGGTGCGTACATTTTTCAATGTCTGTGGAAAGCTCTCCATAATCGTTGCCAGTTCGGAGAGTGGTTTGTTGCGCTTGATCATCATGGCCAGGAGCTGCAGGGCAGCAAGATTACCATCACCAGTGGTGATATGATCGAGAAAAACAAGGTGGCCCGACTGCTCTCCACCAAACGAGTAGCCTTTTTTTCGCATACATTCGACTACATAGCGGTCGCCCACAGCGGTACGCACCATCTTTCCACCCATTCGCTCCATGGCCACTTCAAGCCCCATATTGGACATCACCGTAGCCACCAGGGTTTTTTTCCTGAGTTTTCTTTTTTTCATCAACCCTGCAGCACAAATGGCCATGATATGATCGCCGTCAACAATGTTGCCTTTTTCATCGGAAACGATCAGCCTGTCGCCGTCTCCATCCAAAGCCAGACCGATGTCGGCGCCGTTTTCTTTAACCTTTTGGGCCATCAGTTCCGGATAAAGGGCACCGCATTCGTGATTGATATTGGTGCCGTCCGGAGCAACTCCCATTGTTGTAACCTTTGCCCCCAGCTCTTCAAAAACATGGGGGGCAACACCATAGGTGGCCCCATGGGCACAATCAAGAACGATATGGAAACCGTCCAGAGTGTATTTTCGAGGAATTGAGTTTTTGAGAAAGACAATGTACCGACCTTTGACATCATCAATCCTGGTTGCTTTGCCCACCTCTTCAGCAGTCGGCCTGAGAGCGGCAATTTTATTTGAAGAAATAAGTTCTTCAATCTCAGCTTCCTGCTTATCAGGCAGCTTGAACCCATCCCTTGAAAAAATCTTAATACCGTTGTCCTGAAATGGGTTATGGGATGCTGAGATCACCACACCGGCATCGGCTCTCATGGATGTTGTGATAAAAGCTATCCCCGGGGTCGGCAACGGTCC
>CAZLGM010000021.1:0-22706 GCA_964558875.1 uncultured Desulfocapsaceae bacterium | reverse complement strand
TGTGAGATCGATTACAACAACGTCCGATTTATTCTTTGTCTTTATTTTCCTTTTTATGGTGGCCGTATTTCCTGACTCTCCAGTAAGCCCACCCGCTTTTGAGATAAGCTCCAAAAAACTTATCGAGCCACTTAATTCATATAATCCCGGCTTTTGAACATATCCAAGAATAACAACTTTTTTGCTTCTATATTCCTCTATAAATACATTAACCTGAGGGTTCACTATATAGCCGTCAGCCAGTGCTGTGGCAATGGTGTCAGAAATTTCCGGTATGGTCATGTTTCCCACTCGAACACGTCCAATCAACGGGAGATTAACCGAACCTGTGTCGTCAACTCGAACAACGGTTCTTAAATCGTCATGGTCATAGACAGTTATTCGAATGATGTCACCGGGGCCAATCCTATAACTGTTTGAAAAACACACATGAAAAAACGAAAAAAATAACAGAAGAGTAACAAAAAAAAGGACTTTCTTCTTCAATTGAGCAACACTCCTTTTCATATAAAAAATAAGGGGTTGATTAGTGAAACTTCCTAATCAACCCCTTTTTCCTTGTAATTGTCAAGCGTAAATTTTCTTTTACAATTCCAGATTGAGTTTCAAAAATATTGTATTGGAATAGTAATCAAAACGATCCTGGGTTGAATCCCGTTTATCAAATCTATAACCAAGTTCTGCATTTATCCAATCACGGAAAGCAAAACGAATCTTCGGTTCAAGAACGAGTCGCCATTCATCTCTCTCTTCGCCGCTGATCTCAGTATAATCAGCATACTCAAATTTGGTCCTGAACGTGCCTTTTAGCTTATCAGTATATTCCTGGTCATAGCTGAATGAAGCACCCCATACATTCTTGTCCTGGGCCTGCAGGCTGTCAGTCTCTTCATTTTTCTTATAGAGTGTAAACTGGAAAATCGTTTTTTCTGAATATCGGTAGCGTAACTGAGCTTCCAGAGCAAGACCGAACTGATCTGCAAATGTTGAGCCATCGTTTGTATATTGTTTGTCCTGGAAGCCTGCTTTAGCATAGAGTGAAGTCTTCTTAGTTGAATCCCACTTAATACCTGCATAGAGAAGATGCTGCTCACTGTCATAATCATTATAGGTGTCAAATGCGATCATCCCGTATTTATAATTCAAGAAGATTGATGTTTTTTTAGTCCAGTTAAAATAACCATAGAGTTCAAGAAACAGATCATCCCTTTCTAAATAATCAAACTCATCGTCGTCATACCTGAGAAAAAATAAGGAGACATCACCCTTGATTCTAAATTTCTCCGTAATTTTCCAGTCAGCCGTACCAATCAACAAATTGGAGTAAAACAAATGCAAAAGACTGGAATCCTGATAGCCAAGGTCAAACCTATCCTGAGATCTGGTGTATTGATCAGTTATCTGCAGAGTTAATCCTCCAGGGAAATTATACCGCCCCATTCCCTCGATACCATATTCAAAATCATTCAATTCTGAGTCATCGCTGTAGTGTTTATATTGTGCTGCAGCTTTCAAGTATAATTCATATCTGTCGGTTGCCTCATAATCCTCAAGCATATACTGCAAACCGCCAGCTGATGAATTGTGAGAAGCAATTGCCAGTGGTTCTTCATCCCTTCTTGGATATGACATCCATATTCCCGGAGCAATAACCGTCAAAACGTTTTCAACTCGGTCTTCATCCAGGTTATATAAATTATCAGTGTAGGAAACACTTAGACTGAGCATCGGATGAAAATAACCTCTTTTAATACCAAAGAGATCATCTTCTTCTTCTAGAGATTCGGCATCTTCCTGTAAAAGCGAAACCTTTTCATCTCCACTCTGAACCATGGCATCACTTTCTTCGGTTGGTGCTGATTCTGAGTTGTCTGTGTTGCCAGGAGGCGCTCCGGCAACATCTGATGCCAAAGGAATCATTGCATCTTTGGAAGGGGGTGAAAAACCTATGCTATCACTGGAACTACTCTGAAAATTTCTTGGAACTCCTCTGTTGTTCAGGAGTTGATCCGGGTCTCTTTGCAATTTATTTGATAAATCTGTGCTTTCCCTGTCGTTATGATGTAAATGGCTAAAATGACCATTCACTACTTTCAAATGAGATATGATGATCTCACTGTCAGTACTGCTCAAACCAAAACAGATCTTTGGCATTGCAAACATAACAAATAAAATCGCATATATAGATTTTTTTATTAGCTTCAATTTACAATGTCCTTCTTGTTGAATCCGTTAAAGCAGATATGATTCAAGAAAGTTTTTATTCTACATAATGGCTTTCAGTTCAGCCTTTATCAAGGTGTATCTGGTGTTGCATAACTGCCACCGCCACCATTCAACCGACCAGATGCGACAGCACCAGGACCCCGGGGATAGGCTTGAGAATCTCTTATGACCTCCAGACATTCCGCTTCAGCTTTTTTGTACCCGGCATCCAACAGATCCTGGGCTTTTTCCTCTTCTTCTGGGTATTGATGATACACAGCATCAATGATCTGTTGTGAATCCACCTGATTGCAATAGAGAGCCATGATAAGGTTGGCTGCAACAACTTCGAGTTGCAGACCATTCTCGATGATAGCTGCAACCCGCCCCTGGGGAATACCTGGTCCAGGGAGTATTTCATTTCCATCCTCATCTGTTTCCGGTGCCTTTAAGGCATTGCCTACCGCAATAATGATACCAAGCTCTTCAGATTCTAGTTCAAAATCGGCCACCCACGATGCCATAGCCACAGTTACCGTCAACAATATGATTACTAGCGATATAATTAATTTTTTCATTTCTCACCCTTCCAAAATAAATAATCGCATCCGATACAGTTTAAGAACATATCACTTTCCCCAAGTTGGAATTTGGGTAGTGGTATCTTTAACAAAATTGACTGCAAATATCGTACCACTCACTGCCATGCTTATATTCCGCTTGCCGCTTGTAGTGCGCTTGCCTATAGGTCCTCTAATTACACCAAAACACTTAAAATTATCGACCTGGGCTGCAATTCCGTATTATCGAAATTTTTTCCGACAATACGGACCATTCAAAAAATTAATTAAAGATTTAACACTTTTACGGAAAACTGACAATCATTATATGTAACTGTTTACCAATTTCTTGCTTTCAAATCTGTTACACCTCTTATCTTCTAATATAATGTTGTAATTAGATAGCTTGCTGTCAAATAATATCTTCTCTCATGTTAACAATCATAAGGTGAAACGAAATGTTGTTCTGTTCACCATCAAAATCAAGAAACCTGAAACCACAGAAATACTCACCTTCATCGCCCAATTTCCAAACACGCTCTACAGGCACACACACCGAATACTCCTTCAGGCCTGCCGGAAAGAGAATTGTCACATCCATGTTTTTATCTATATCTTCAAATTGATCGAAACATGCCATAAAACCTCCAGCAGATATATCCAGGATCAGCCCATGAAAGTCCTTGTCGGTTTCGTTTCCTCGGCAATTACATTTTAAGGCAACTTGATAGCGCTCTGATTTTCTTGAAATGTAAAAAAAATCATTCTTCTTGAAAAAACGCTTTGTAGGTAAAAAAAATTTACCAAGCCTTTCCCTACCCGTAAAACCGGCAACATTCCTGAAAAGCTTCCCATAAAAAGACAAAAACAAAAAACTACAGAAATACAGACCAAAAAGGAGAAACAACCAGTAATCGGGTATTCCATATAAGGGGCTGAGCAAGCTTAGACAACCGAGAAGAACCGAAATACCTAGAATAATCGTCACAGCACGGTTCCTGCTGTACCCAAATCGTAGTATTGTGTGATGTAGATGCTTCTGATCTGCTTTAAACGGACTTTCACCTCGCAAAATACGTTTTAGCATAACGGCAATAGTATCTGTAATAGGAACAGCCAAAATCAATAAAGCCACGATAGGCCTGACGTTGGCTGTCTCACCCTGGGTCAGAGCGAGTGACATAAAAGCAAGAGCAAAACCAAGGCATAGACTGCCGGCATCGCCCATAAAGAGTGTGGCCGGATATCGATTAAAACGGAGGAAGCCTAAGACAGCACCGGCAAATGCCAGGTTTAACAGCATCAGGATCTTTTGCCTGCAAGGGAGGAATGAACACAGAACATCATAAATGCAACAAACGAGATACCCCCAGCCAGGCCATCAAGATCGTCAATCATGTTTATAGCGTTAATTACCCCGACAACACAGAAGACCGTCACACACCAGATTAAAAGATCACTTTGAGGGATATCCAGCGAGCCTAGCCCGAATAAATCACCAAACGACAGTAAAGAGGTCTTGCTGAAATAGACCATAACCGTTGTCGCGGCGATCTGGGCCAAAAACTTCTGTTTATGACCAATCTCTTTGAAATCATCGAGAAAGCCCACCAACAACAAGATGGACAGACCGATGAAAAAACCTCGTAACCCTGCTATTTGGACAAAAATCAACGCTGTAAAAGTTGCAGCTATCGTCATGCCAATACCCCCTACTAAAGGTTTTGGCATCAAGTGAATTTTTCTTTCTCCGGGATGATCAACAAGACCAATGCGTTGGGCAATGTTGGATATTTTGGGAAGTACGAAAAGGGCAGAAAAAAATGCGGTTAAAAAAACAAGCAACAATCTGATTTCAAATGGTATCATTCATTCATCCATTTCTTTAGTCAAACAACCTGCCCTGTTTTATAAAAAAAGTGGCCCAGCAGCTACTCTTATGGACAGGAAAGCCAGGATTACTTATAGCTAACACTTGAAAATTTATATAGTTATAGCATATCTGTTTGACTCATTTCCAATGAAATAACCTTGAAACAGACTCGTCTCTTTGATTCTTTTCTATTTCTATGACCAGAACAGTTTCACCCACGGAAATCATTCTGGTTCTCCAGGAACCATTGATATGTTTTTTGAACACCCTCTTTCAGGGAAGTTTGTGCGGTCCAACCGATTGATGATGCATGGGAAATATCCAACAATTTACTGGAAACACCATCTGGCTTGCCTCTATCCAAAACTATATTGCCTTTAAAACCCACCTCCTCACGAATGAGTTCGGCAAGAGAAAGAATCGGAATATCTTTTCCTACTCCGATATTTATAATTTTCTCATCGGAATAGACTTCCATGCAAAAAATCGCTGCATGAGCCAGATCATCAACAAACAGGAACTCCCGTTTTGGCTTTCCACTTCCCCAGACGACAACCTCGGCCTTGTCTTTTATTTTTGCATCGTGGAATTTCCGTATTAAAGCAGGCATAACATGTGCACTTTCCAGATCAAAATTGTCACCAGGTCCATATAAATTTGTCGGCATGAGACTAATCGAGTCAAAACCATACTGCCTACGATAGGCCTGGCAGAGTTTTATTCCGGCAATTTTTGCTATGGCGTACCATTCATTGGTAGGTTCGAGAGCACCTGACAACAGGGTATCTTCCATTATGGGTTGAGGCGAGTTCTTAGGGTAGATGCATGAAGATCCGAGAAAAAGAAATTTTTTAACATTATTTCGATAAGCAGCATCAATGACATGGGTTTGCATTAACAGGTTATCACGCAAGAATTCTACTGGATGTGTATCATTGGCAAGAATACCGCCAACACGCGCGGCTGCCATGAAGACATACTCAGGTTTTTCTTGCGAAAAGAACGCATCAACTTCTCTCTGATCCGTTAAATCCAAAGATTTATGGGTTTTTGTTTGTATATTGGTATACCCTTCACAGACAAGCTCTCGATAAAGTGCTCCACCAACAAGACCACGATGGCCAGCTACATAAATTCTGCTCTCTTTATTCATTTCTTTTTTTTGTTGATTATTCACATGGAAATCCAGGCTATAGTTTTCTAAACAGCTTTCTGCTACATAATGATGCCCATTTGAACTCAACAGGGCTATTGAGGTTTTTTTGCCTCTATTATCAATGTGTGCGGTACAACGAAATCTGTCTCCTCTTCTTTTAACAGGCAATCATTAAACAATTCAGGATAATTTGTTTCTTTCTCAGCAATACAAGAGCTTATATCCACATATCCGATACCCTTCATAAACTCTTCGAGCATTGAAAAAGTGAGAATTGTTAAGTGCTCTCCTCGACAAAATATAAAATTTTCAAACCTCCCGCCAATGGTTTTCCTTTCATCTGGAAAATTGCTGAACCAACTCAAGTCTTTTTCCATGAATTTAGAAATAGCAGCATCACCATTCGGTCCCCCTACTCTATAAATACCCCCTGGTTTTAGACATCGAAAAACTTCTGATAGATGAAATTGAATATCAGGAAGATGTTCAATCATATGATGTGAATAAAACGCGTCTACAGTTCCAGCATGAAAAGGTAATGGATTCCGTAAATCGGCCCATAGATCACACTTTCCTGTAAACATATTTGCATCGATATTTATCCATCCATCAAGATAGTTTTTTTGCCCAGGTCCAAGATGAACTTTCAACTCGCCGTCTGTTGGAGCTCTAAAAAACCGGTATATTAGCCCATTAATCTTCATCAGCGGCCCTGCAACTATGTAAAATGTCTCTTTAGCTTTACGGCTTAACATATTGTCTCCGGTAACAATGCTATCGGTCCATTAATCAACTACTTGTTTAAAGTGAATCCTTGCTTTCCAATACAGCTAAAAGGCAAATTGGCACAGCCCGGTTGTTCAGACAGTAACACTAGCTACCACTGCCAGCATTTTAAAAACTCACGATAATACGAATATAGATACCCAGTGTCTGGGAGGCTGTCCCGGGCAAAGTTTCTTGTTTATAAAGAAAAACCCATTTTCCAGATACAACCGATGAATCATTTTTTCAGCCTGCACATATCCCATACGTAACTTCCCAGCAGCAGAGAAAAAAATGAATTCCATACAAGGTTAGGCTTAACAGCGTCCCTCACTGGTTTATAGGCGTGACAAACTACAAGATACATGCAATCTTATCCTGATCAACATTATCTTTTCTGATTTATCCCTGTAGCGTAACTGAAGATAAGATGCAACAAACTAAGTTACCAAGAAAATCTCCTGATAATCAGAAAAAATATTAAAAATTAATTAATTCAACCGATAACACCTGTTATTATAGTATTTGTTCTTCAATTTTACCATGTTGAATGATACAGTCTGCTCATCATTCATAACAGAATTTCCAATAATAAATAAAAAATCTTCGGAGGATCTAAAATATGAAAAGCGCTCTGGTATGTGGTGCAGGTGGCTTTATTGGACACCATATGGTTAAACGTTTAAAACGAGAAGGTTTTTGGGTTAGAGGAATTGATTTGAAATTTCCCGAATTCGGAACGACCGATGCTGATGATTTTATGATCGGCGATCTTCGAGACCCCTATACATGCAGACATGCCATCGACAGAAGGTTTGATGAAGTATTTCAGTTTGCTGCCGATATGGGAGGAGCCGGTTTTGTCTTTACCGGAGAAAACGACGCGGATATTATGCACAACTCGGCAATGATTAATCTCAATGTCCTGGATATTGCACATAAACGAAACATTAAACGTATCTTCTACTCATCATCAGCATGCATTTATCCCCAGGATAACCAACTTGAACCGGACAACCCGAATCTCGCTGAAGACTCAGCCTACCCTGCAAATCCAGACAGTGATTATGGCTGGGAAAAACTGTTTAGTGAAAGACTCTATTTTGCCTATCAGCGCAACTTTGGAATGGAAGTCAGGGTTGCAAGATATCATAATATATTCGGCCCGGAAGGGACTTGGCAGGGTGGCCGGGAAAAAGCCCCGGCAGCAATGTGCCGCAAAGTGGCCATGTGTAAGGAAGGTGGTGAGATTGAAATGTGGGGAGACGGTAAGCAGACAAGATCATTCATGTACGTAGATGAATGTCTTGAAGCAACTTTACGCCTCACTCGTTCCGATTGGTCGGGGCCTGTGAACATCGGTTCCGATGAGATGGTTACCATTAATCAACTTGCGGAAATGGCAATGAAAATTGCAGGTAAAGAAGTAACCATCAAACATATACCCGGTCCTCTTGGTGTTAGAGGAAGAAATTCAGACAATCGGCTCATTGCGGAAAAACTAGGCTGGCGACCAAACAAACCGTTGTACAAGGGCATGGAGATAACCTATAAATGGATCGAGAAAGAGATCGAAGCGGCTAAACAAGCAGCCGAATAGGCACAGGCAACCTTATTGATCAACAAGGTTAAGCTTTCAGTTACGACATGACCCAAGACAACATCAGCTCAAACAGGCTTTACCTGATTTATCATTTTTTTTATCCCGACGATGTGGTCAGTGCCCGCCATTTTGGTGAGTTTGCTGAAGAGTTAGCCTTGCGCGGTTGGGAGGTAACCGTTTTTACAAGCAACAGATGGTGCCGATATCCGAAAAAAAAGATAGTCAGGCAGCAGGAAAAATGGAAGGGCGTCGATATTCAACGATTCAGACGCCCTTCCTTCGATCAATCCAAACCCTTATCCAGGCTCCTCAATGCCGCAATATTAATGGTTCAGTGGGGATGGCGGATGAGACACTTTAAAAATGAGACTCTCATCATTGGAACCGACCCACAATTTGTTCAGCTCCTTTTTCCATTAATCAAATTTTTTTCAAAATCAAACCAGATCGTTTTCTGGAGTTATGATCTCTTCCCGGAAGCAATTATCGCTGATCAGCCAGACAGCCTGGTAGCCAAACTGGCTGAACGATTCAAACCAGTAATGGCCTGGGCCTATAAAAGTATGGATCTTTGCGTCGATATTGGTTCATGCATGCGAAGACTGCTTGACCGCTACTCCCATCAAGCTGCAAGGGCTACTCTTGTTCCCTGGGCTCTTGTCGAACCCCAGACAATTCCTGAGCCCGATAATAATGTCAGAAAAAAGCTGTTCGGCAAAGCAAAGCTCGGCCTCCTTTATTCCGGCAACCTGGGTAAATCTCACGAATATAAACTCTTTCTTCAATTGGCCCGCAGAGTCAGAGAAAAAACAGATGACATCGGATTCTGTTTCGGGTGCAGAGGAGCCAGGGCTGAAGAATTACACTCAGCCCTCTTACCTTCGGATACAAATATCCGTTTAGCCGGTTTCTGTGATGAAAGTGAGCTTGAAACCAGACTGGCCTCAGCCGACATCCATTTGCTCAGCCTTCGTCAAGGCTCTGTTGGAATTGTGGTTCCATCAAAATTTTTTGGTTCACTGGCCATCGGGAAACCTGTGCTGTACCATGGACCGCAGGATTCATCCATTGCCCACTGGATCAAAAAATATGATGTCGGTATGCATCTTGAGGAAAAAAATTTAGATTACATCATTGAGCGATTATTACAGATGGCCCATGCCTCCGATATTATAGACAGATGGAGTCTGAATGCCTTTAATGCCTATCACAACAATTTTTCCAAGAAAACCGTGATGGATCAATGGCACATAATCCTGAAGGATATTAAAGAAAAGCAATCAAAAACAATAAATCAAAATTAACCAGGAAGCTTTGGCAGATATCGGAATAGTAATCTATCTCTCTTGTACAGGCATACTGTAGGATAGTGAAGCATAAACTTATTTCTTGTCATTGAATCACTTTCCATCATTTTTTAAATTTCATGAAGTACTAACGATCATTATGCGACCAACAGAGGAGGAATCAGCAAATATTCAAAAGACCGCTAATCGCTGGTTTATCGATATCCTTCGGCAAAAGACACCTAACTGGCCATGGACAAACAGTCGTGTAAAGACAGAGTCAGAAGAAGTTGTTATTGAAACGGCACTTTCACATGGCATACTCGCCATGTGCAGCCACCTCCTTCTCAAGACAGAAGCCTGGGAAACGATCCCCACTTCACTTCAAAAAAAACTGTTAGCTTATTTAAGGAATGAAGCGGCTACAGAAATGGCCGCTACATATGAGTTAAACATCGTTTTAAACAAGCTGGCAGAAAACAACATCTTCCCGCTGCTCATAAAAGGGGTGACTCTAGGTTACTGTCATTACCCAAAGCCATACCTGCGTACTCGCTGCGACACTGATCTACTCTTCCTGGATAAAAAGACAACTATAGACGCCTGGGAAATCCTGCAAGCAATTGGATATCATCGGCCAAATGCAATCCAAGGTGAATTTATAAGCTATGAATTTACCTGTGTGAAGAAAGACAAACTTGGAGTTACTCATGCCCTGGATTGTCATTGGGCAATAAGCAATCATCATCTTTTTTTCAGCCTTCTTCCATATGATGAACTATTTCAAAATAGTATCATTGTAAAAGAAATCTCAGAATATGCATACGGCCTCAACAACGTCTATTCGTTGCTTTTTATTTGCATGCACCTGATTGTCCATCGGGCGGAAGGTATTGATGACAGGCTTATCTGGACGTATGATGTTCATCTATTATGCAACTCTTTTACAGAAAAAGACTGGAAGAGCTTCATTCGATTGTCAGTCGAGAAAAAAGTCTGTTCAATATGCCTGGACAGAGTGACAACAACAAAGAAAATCCTGGGAACTACCATTCCAACTTACGTTATCGAACAATTGTCAGCGCACTCAACAGGTGAGATGTTTAAAGAAGGGATCGGCGAGTCACAGATTGGTATTATGTATTCAAATTTTAAAGTTCTACCAGGCTGGAAGGCACGGCTTTGTTTATTGAAGGAACATTTTTTCCCTGCCGGAGACTATATGCTGAACAAATACAACACTTCACTCAAGCCCTTGCTCCCTTTTCTCTATCTGCTCCGCACCATTCAAGGTATCTACAAAATTTTCAAATCATTCCTGGCTTGATAGGCCCATATTGCGTACGAACACTGGCTTAACTGCACCGTATCTCCAACTCTTTACAGTTCAATCACTTTGAAACCGTCTTTAAAAACGACTTTTATAATCGGCTGCAGCAGTCGGCTGCTCTAAGATGTCAGGAGAACATTCCTTGCAGTTTCCTGAAAATAAAAATCATATTTTTTTAAGAATCCGGCAAATGAAATGAACTCGTTGTTTTCAATAATTTTTTGTAATTTAACTCGAGTGGTTTTTAAATTTATATACGATTTAAATCGCCTTTTTAAATTCATATCCAGTCTTGGTTGACTGATGTCAACCTCTCTTGGATGAACGTAATATATTACCGGTCTATTTTCTTTAGCTACCCGTTTTGCCATAATTTTTATCAGCCAATAGGGGAAGAGCCTCAAGTGTCCTCCGCCAAAAAAACAGATGTTTTTTGACATGATGGGAGCAACTGTTATCGGGAATTCGTAAAAATCGGAATTTTGAATTTTAAAAGGAAATAATTTTGATTCTAAAAAATAACCGTGCCCTCGTTTTGCAGGAAATAAAGAGGAATCATACTTATAGCCTGCTTGAGCTAATTGATCAAAAGCCCAAGATGTCTCCGGAATAATTGAAAACCCAGGCGCCCTGTAGCCGATAACTTCGCTGCTTGAAATGTCTTCCAATATCTGTTTCGTTTTGCTGATATCCTCAAAAAATTGTTTCTCTGTTTGAGTATATACGAGCTGATGGGCATAACCGTGAGAGGCAATTTCGTGTTTTCTGGCAGATGCCTCTTTCACTATTCTAGGAAATTTCTCAGCTATCCAGCCAAGAAAAAAGCAAGTGGCTTTGATATTTTTTTCTTCAAGAATATCTAATATACTGAGGAAGTTATACTCGACTCGAGATTCCATACCTCCCCATTCATGTAGATTAGGTGTTGAATCCAACTCAAGAATATGAAACCAATCTTCGACATCAATTGAAAGGATATCTTCCATATCATTCATCTTTCAGAAATAACGTTACATAAAAATCACGGCTGATTTCTTCAATTTGATATTTCAAAGGAGTAAAATCAGAAAATAAACCAATCAAATCGTTCTTTCTATACAGATAAAGAGGGCATCTTTTTCTATATCGAAGTTTTCGTTGTGCTGCCAATAGCCCTCCTTCTTTAGGAAAGCTAAAGAATATTTTATCGTCAGTTAATGTTATAACCTTTTTTATCAATTCAGCAGGGTCTGCTATATAGTCCATAAATCCCATCAATATTGAGTAATCAAATTTTTTACTTATCTCAAAACCAAAAATATCGGCAATTTGAAATTCGCATTTATGGAAAACATTTTCTTCTTTTGATCGTTGCTTTGCTATATTGATCATCTCATCCGCAAAATCAATGCCTGTGACTCTTTTGGCTCCAGCTTTTGAGAGCGCGATAGAATAATGTCCAGGGCCACAGCCAATATCAAAAACCGTTTTGCCACGTATTGGATCCGCATATTCCATTGTTTTTTCAAAACGTAATCTCATACTCTTTCTGAATATAGGATTAACAATCTGATTAAAAATATTCTTTTGCACTCCGTATAACGCATCGAAATCATGCGCGTATTCATCAAAGAACTGTTTGGTATCTCCCATAGATATTCCCATGAATTTATGATTGGGTAACGATCGAGTTGAGCTGCAATCAAAACAATCTCAACTTATTCTTTTCTGATTACCAATGATTCTCAGCCTTGACTGACAAAGAAGTGTTGTCGGTTTGACAGGTGTATTTCAAGGATCGTGCATCAAAACCAAAGTTTACTGTAAACCGTGAAATACCGATATAATACAGAGTACTATTATCCAAGAAAGTATGATCCTTGACCGGAGGCTCAACTGGTAAATCGACAACACCTTGTGTTAGGCCGAGCTTTAGGGTGATCAGGTATTATTTTTATATTACTTTAACACGTACACCTGTCCAACTGAAACCTTACAAACACTGCGTCTCTCCTGTTTTCAGGATAGCCAGAAGTAGGGATTTCAGGCTTACACATGCTTCTCCAGAGGGACTATTGGGAATGAACTTTCCAAGTGGAGAATGTGAGCAAACAGCCGTTTCCCCGGATTATTCACGAATCGTTCCGAGTTAATTTGTTAACTGAACAGTTCTCAGACCAAGTTGTGGCACCGTTTTTAGAGACAACACAACTCCTGAGTAGAGGAAAAAATAATTTGGCAAATATTTCATGACCACGGCGATTAAAATGATAGTCATACTGAAAGAATAACGGAGTTTTCTCTGCAAAGGCACGAAAGTCTTTGGTTACAGAGAAGAACGGGATATCAAGGTTCTGAGATATCCGTTGAATTAATCTATCCGGCAAGTAGGTTGTTGTCATTTCCTCAATGATGGAAAAGCCAAGATTCTTACAATTGTGCATCTCTGTCTCAGTTGTAAAAATAGCATTTGGAATACTTACAACAACCACTTTGGCGCCGGCTTTATAAGCCATGTTCCTTATCTGGGAATAATAATTCTCAAACTTCCTCAACCCTTCAAGGATAAGAGGATTTTCAGTATCAAATATCTGTCGGAAGTATTGAGGATTTCGGACGGCTTTGCCAATCAAATAAGGATTTAGATCACCATTCATGAACTTATCCTGTATTGATTTATCAAGAGCATGATATCTTCTTTTCTCTTCCTCATCGAAACTCGCTAATATAAATCTTGCCTGCCCCCTCCATATCTGACCAATCGGTCTGTTATACTTCCTTTTTTTCATTAACATATAAGTATTTGGAAGCAAACTGTTGGTGATAGCTTTGAGGCTACTTTTAAAAGATAAGCCGCTTTCCTTTTCAATGACAGCTGTCGGTTTCCGAATTATTAACTGAGAAAGATCGTCTCCTTGCAGAGTACCTAAAATAATCAGGTCCGGTTTGAGTGTTTTGATCGCTCTTCTAGCGGTTTTTGCATATGTTTCAGGGGTACCACCACTCCTCCCCAGGTTTGCAATCTCTACATCGTAACCGGCTGAAACAAAATACTTTTCAATAAGTTTTGGCCAAGATTCCTCGATATTTACCCCCCAGCCAAATGTGAAAGAATCACCAATAGCCAGAACTGTCAGTTTTGGTGATTCTTTTTCTGCATTCCATTCACGGTCTCTGAAACCTAATGAGTTTATTTTAATTGTATAGGAAAACTCCGATGTACTGTGATGAAATGTTGAGTTTGGCGGATATAGGAATTCCTCAGGTGAGTGGTGAGCATTTTTGTTTTTGCTTATTGAATCAGTCAATATCAACGGCAAAACAAACCTGTCAATTATTCCAAGAGTAACTAAAGTTAAAAAAATTGAGAAAAATATCAGTGTTTTCTTATTGTCATTCACAATTCCGGTTATCCCAAATTCCTATTTCTTTCCAGTCAATACTTTTGGTGTTGAATCCAAAGCAATACGCTTCTTTGTGAGTATAACCACTAAGGCCATTACTCTACCCCTAAATGAAAACTTATTTTTTTATAGGAAACCACCGATATTTTCAAGCCAAATATAACGTGTTTGGTATTCAAAGAAACAGTACTGTTCAGCTAAAATATCTGTTTTTATTGAATTAAATGGGATCCAACCTCTTCAGCGATTACTTTAAATGCATGCTCATTGTAATGTTCATCCAACTGGGTTCTCAGATTCCAGGGATTATTTTTCATTGTTTTATACAGTACATCAAATGTGCTGATCACCGGCAATCCTGATTTTTTAAGTACAGGTTCCACAGACCGGTCATCATCAAGCAGTGAGGCCATATCCGGCAGATAGACAACCATCGATGCAGCATTGTTCTCTATTGCTGTATTCCGGATAGTTTGAAGAAGAGCTGTTGTCTTGTTCCAGGTCTCTATAAGTATTTCACTGTCAGGCGAATTCCTGTATTGTCGGACCTGTTCCAAATAGCTTGGGACTCCACTCAATTGTTTTCTTGCAGCACTGAGCAATCCATAGAGATGTGAGTGATCGGCAAACAATTTTTGTATACGTTCAAATAGTGTTGTTTTTCTCTGCTGCTTTTGATCCTTGTCGGTTATAGAAGCCTGGTTAAAACGAACATAATTCTGATAGAGATCATTACCTTCGCAGGGGACAAGGTTATTAGCGCCAAAAAAAGCGATAAGCACCATATCCGGCTGAATGTCCTTAATGATACGTATGCCTTTCCACATAGCTTCATGGGTACCGTAACCGGGCACTCCTGCGTTGAGTACTTCTACTTCTACTCGATTATTGTTGCTGTTCAGGTAGTGTTCCAGCTGTGCAGGCCATGTCTTGTCTGGTGGAACATAACCAAATGTCTGGCTGTCACCTAAGACAAGAATCCTGAAGAGTTCTTTTCTGGCTGAAAGTTCATTATGGCGCAAACTGAACTTGTTGATATACCATGAATATTTATAGGATCGTAGCAGTGAGGTTGTCCCGCTGTCGTAGGGTTTACTATCATAATACGAAGGGCCAGTCCCATTAAACAGCACCACTTTTACAGCCGGGCGATTTCGGATTTTCCTTCCAAAGATATCGGTACTTACATAAGAAACAGGACGAAATATAGCACAAAGGGTTTCTACGAAGATGAGAGTGACGACTATAGCGCAAATGATTAAAAACAGATTTGTTAGTCTCTTGTAATTACCCATAAACCAACACCTTGCCAGAATGAACCAACAGGCTAATCAACGGTAGTAAAACCCAGAAATCATAGCCTGGATTTTATAACTTACAGAGACATGGTTTTCTTCAGCAGTCAGCATCTTCAACTCCCAGTCTTCTTGGCCACACAGATCCAGCACTCTTGAAATTGTGGATAACCGATAATATTGAGGACATGCTCGGCATAGCTTACACAATAGTTTCTAATCTTTTTCAATTTACTTCCTGAATTGAGGAAAAAGTAAATATGACAATTTGAAAAAGCGAAGTCTGCAATTTGTAAATCCGCACTCTTGAGAAGTATATCAAGCTCTGTTTGACCGTAGAGTTTGATATGGCCAAATCCTCCTTTGGTATGGTCAAGCGTAAGACAAGGCTCTGTTGGACTTTTACCTGCTAAATACAGCAACCTGTTTAAAAGAGAAAAACGATTAGGGCTGGAAATGACCAAAGAGCCTTCATTATTGAGCTTTCGAGATATTTTTTTTAATATACGCGGGACATCAACTGGAGAAAGATGCTCTATCACTTCCGTAAAGAGGATCAAATCCATGCTCTCATCCTCAAAAGGCAAATCTTCCAGTAATAGATCACTTGCCTTAAGAGTAATATTCTCATCTTTGATCTGTTTTAAAAACTCCTTATTCTTCAGTACATCCCGATTAGGATGTTCAGTAGAATATAATTGTAATTTTTTATCATAAATATCATTGAGACAAAAAAGCCATTGTCCATATCCGCAACCAATTTCCAAGACTCTTGACCCATTTTTTAAAATATTATTTTTTTGAATGAGTTTTAAGGTATCTATCAGTCGTACTCTTGTGGGCTCGACAATCCGGTATGCCTCCTCGAGTTGTAAAGGCTCCTCTATGATTTCTTTTTCAACAAACTTCTCACAATAAACAAGTCTTTCCTTGATTATTTCTTTATAATTATCTACTAGTTGCATAATTTTCCTGAATCCAACATTTTCTTCTTTCAAGAACTTTCCTTTCTTGTAACAACACTCCCACCTAAAACCAATACATCCATTTTTGTGCGCAGAAAGCAATCAAGTGCCTCATCCGGTTTGCATACAACCGGTTCATTTTCATTAAATGATGTGTTCAGGACAATTGGAACACCGGTAATCTCCTGAAAGCAAGAGATGAGTTTATAATATCGGGGATTGCTTTGTTTATGGACTGTCTGGAGACGACCTGAACCGTCAACATGAGTAACAGCCGGAATCTCCGACCTTTTCTCCTCACGTATCTGAAAAACCTGCATCATAAAAGGCACATCATCCTCTTCTTCGAACCATTCAGGGACTGCTTCACGTAAAATCGAAGGTGCGAAAGGCCTGAAAGACTCTCTTCTTTTGATCTTGAGGTTTAAAATATCTTTCATATCAGAACGGCGAGGGTCACAGACAATAGAACGATTGCCGAGAGCCCGGGGGCCCCACTCCATTCGTCCTTGAAACCAGCCGACCACACAGCCCTCGGCTACCATTTCAGCCGTTTTTCGGCAGAGCCTGTCTTCGTCCTGTATCAATTCAATACTGCACCCTTCCTGGACCAACTCATCCTTCCTGTTTGCCAGTAAACGAGCTATTTCCTCCCGGCTGAATTCTGGTCCCCAGAAGGCATGGTCCATAAAAAATGCACCTCCTGACTGGGAAGAGTTTGCATGCCAGGCTGCAAAAGCTGCTCCAATCGCACCTCCCGCATCTCCTGCCGCAGATTGAATATACATCTTTTTAAATGAAGATCGCCGATACACTTTGCCATTTGCAACGGAATTCATGCCACAGCCACCGGCCAGTGTTAATGTATCAATTTTATGTTTTTTATAGGCACTCCCGAGAATATTGAAAAAAGCTTCCTCATACATTTCCTGGACAGAACGAGCCAGGTCCCAATGACAGTCTTCAAGTGAGTCTTCTTTCTTTCTCTCAGGAAAACCAAGTAATTCTTCCAGATTATTATTGAAAAGCTTTCCAACTGTTGGAATACCATCTGACCATTTATAGTCAACTCCTGTAGAGTGGTGTCGGAAATAATTGAGATTCAACTCGTAATACCCGTCCGGTTTACAGCAGACCAGCACACGCATCTGTTTTTTTAAGGACGGTTTTCCGTAAGGAGCAAGCCCCATTACTTTATATTCATCTCCATAATGCGGAAAACCAAGGTATTGAGTCATCGCCTGATAAAAGATACCAAGTGAGTGCGGGAAATATACCCGATCTGTAATCTCAATATCAAACCCGTCACCTATTCCCCATGCCCCACTTGAAAAATCACCGAAACCATCCACTGACACGACAATGGACTGGTCAAACGGAGACACAATATGGGCTGAGGCAAGGTGAGCAAGATGATGCTCAACAGGGACCACTTTTCCCTGAAACCGGCTTTTGGGAAAACAACGTCTCAGTTCACCATTCACATCATCTCGTTGCTTTCGGTTTTTCAGCCGATCTAGAACAAATCCCAAACTCGGTCTGTTTTTTAACAAATAACCGATTTTTTTATAAAAATTCGCTTTAGAGTCACTATTAATAGCAATATAGTCTACCTTTTCCAGTGAAATACCGCCTGCCTCAAGACAATAAGAAATTGATTTGGAAGGAAACCCGGCCCAATGTTTAATTCGTCTAAATCGTTCCTCTTCGGCAGCTGCTATTAACTCACCGTCCCTCACCAGACAGGCTGAGGAATCACCGTGATATGCATTGAGTCCTAAAATATTCATAAGCTGAAAATGGTGTTAACCGGTTAAGCTCTTTTTCTGTTTTACTATTGTTTGATTACGATCCAGCCAACTCCATGCACTGGCTACTATATCGGCCAGATGGGTATACTTTGGTGTCCAGCCCAGCTCCTCATTTATTTTCGAAGAAGAAGCAATGAGAACCGGAGGGTCACCCTGTCGCCTCTTTGCAACACGGTATTGAATATCGATACCCGTTATTTCCCGGCAGACGGCAATGACCTCTTTCACAGAGAACCCTGTATCATTACCGAGGTTATACACTTCCATGCCAGGTTTCTTTTTGATCGACAAGCGTTCCAATGCCGCAATATGTGCCGAGCAAAGATCACACACGTGAATATAGTCTCGTATACATGTCCCATCCGGAGTATCAAAATCATCACCAAAAATCTCCAGTGTCGTCCGGACAGGATCACCACCCTGTTTTACCCGCAAGGCTTCCTGAAGCACAAGTGGGATAAGGTGGGTTTCTGGGTCATGACATTCCCCGAGTAAGCCGTCCGGATCACAGCCAGCCGCATTGAAATAACGTAGAGAGATACTATTCAAGCCATACGACACTGTAAAATCTTCCAACATCTCCTCAATAATACGCTTTGTTCGTCCATACGGACTAATCGGTTTTTTACCAGATTCTTCAACAAGAGGAACGAATTTGGGAATGCCGTAAATTGCACATGTCGAGGAAAAGACAAGTTGATTACAGCCACTTTTCAACATGGCCTCAATTAAATTCATGCTCCCCAGCACATTATTTTTATAATACTTCAGGGGATCTTGTACAGATTCACCCACATAGGCAAGAGCTGCAAAATGCAAAACAGCATCAAAACGGTTCTGCTCAAACAGTTTTATGGTATCATTGCTGTTGAGCAAGTCTCCGTGGATAAACTCACCACCGATAATTGCCTGGCGAAACCCTCTGGAAAGATTATCAAAAACTGTCGTTTTATATCCTTGCTCCGACAGACTCTGTACCATATGTGACCCAATATAGCCTGCCCCACCTGTCACGAGTACGGATAAACTCATTTCAACCTCTTGATACGTCGAGCATTATATTTCTTCACTTCTACCATTCGTTGATACAGGGATTTCATTAAACAGAATACTAATCCGTCCTTTCCGTCAAGAAACCCCAAACGTATGAAATAGCTATAAATGAAATAAATCAGGGGCCTTGCAGGAACTCTCAAGGCCATGCCCTTTAATGCCGCTCGACGAACAAGAGGGTCGCTCGAAAACAGATCGAGGAATTGTATGGAGCCCTTCTCGAGTTCTATTTCATATTCAGCATCTTTGCTGGAATACCTGTTCTGCCTTTCAAACCACTCGTCAATTCCTTTCAGGTTTTCATCGATCAGATCATTCTCAAGAGTGCCAATGCGCCCTTTGACTTCCTGCGTTTCAGCATGGCCTCTATTGACATAGCGAACTTTATTTTTATGAATGAACCGGACAACCCAGGTCGGGTAGAGGCTGCTGTAACGCAACCATCTTCCCCACATATGGAAACGGCGTTTTATTTTATACGCGCCTATACCCTGAAAGCCCTCTTTGGCAATAGAACTCATTTCATCGACCAGGGATCCGGGTACGCGCTCATCGGCATCAAGAACCAAGACCCATGGATTTTTAATATCAATGTTATCCAACGCCCAGTTCCGTTGAGAACCAAATCCCTCAAAAGCATGTTCAAACAGCCGCACTCCATTTTCAAGGCAAATCTCTTTTGTGCGGTCAGTGCTGAAAGAATCGATAACAATTACGTCAACACACCAGTCAAGTGTACTCAAGCACAGGGGGAGATGCAGTTCCTCGTTTAAAGTAAAAATCAGTACTGATATTTTTGGATAAGACATATTCAATCGAATTAATTCTTTGATGGAACCAACTGATGGCGGATACGAAAAGCGGTTCGTTCAAAAATCAAATAAAAAATCCATCCAACAAACAGTATCACCGCTACTTCAAGTATTAATGCAGGTACTTCCAGCCATCCAGGACCGGGAGTTATAATTCTCACAAAACCATGAATAACCAAAGCATGAACCAGGTAGATAGAATATGATATCCTGGCCAACCACTCAATTGGGGAAATCGAGAGCTTGGTTATCCAGCTACGATTAACAAAGGCTACCAGTAAACAGAAAAACAAGACAGCCACCAAGAGCGGAGTAAAAACAAATTCCAGTTTTTTTCCAAAATCCAAGTAGAGAAGAATTGCAGACACAGCTATTCCCCATACCGCATAAGGAGCGATTTGAACAATCCACTTCTTATGATTCACCTGGAAATAGGCCATTGAAAAACCGATCATCAACCCATCCATATGCAAATGAGTCGCGGTTTTCTGATATCCAAAACCGCTGAGCTCAGGAACATATTCAACAAATCTCAACAACGTAGGTATGATTGGCAGACTGACAAACAATACCCATCTGAGTCGCCCTACAAACAAGAACAACAAGGGTGTAATCAGATAAAAATGTTCTTCAATGCAAAGGGACCAACTGACAGAAAAGAATGGCAGTTGCTCATAGTAGTTTTGAATAAACAGGAGATAGCCAAAATCAAACGGTTCTTTTCGATAAATCCAGACAGCAATCCATGCCAGGAACAGTCCGCCGAGATATGGTGGTATTGTCCGTAACCATCGACGCAGCCAGAAACGTATCACATTAACATTCTGCGTTCGAGCCATCTCTTTCCAAAACAAACCGCCGATCAACCAGCCGCTTAAAACAAAAAACAGATCAACTCCTTCGGCACCATAATTGGTGTACTTTACAAGCCAAGGTCTCGACACCGGCCATTCATGTGACACGTGATGAATCATCACCAGAGAAATTGCTCCAGCCCGCAAACAATCCAACCACTGATTTCTTTTTTTTGGGATAGCCACGGTATGAGGCGGTGGAGAAATTTTACTCATGACAAAGACAAGATATACTCACCAGAGTGAACAACCTGACACGTTATCGTTTTTAGTCTATTTTAATCCGTTGATACAAAAGACGGCCTTTGGCCGTGACCCAAAATCCACAGATACAGGTTATAGGTTTTTTGTGCGATCTCAGACCACCTATATCGTTCTTTTACAAGATTACGGCCACGAATTCCCATTGCTTCAAGTTCCTCTTCGGTTAATGCAAGGACTTCCTTTAAACAATCGATTAAGGGAGAAATACCTGTATCAATCCACCAACCGCAACGATTCGTTTCAAGCTCTTGCCAGGGAGTTGCTTTTGTTGTTATAACCGGAATGCTCCACGACAATGCCTCGGCAACGACCATACCAAAATTTTCACTCAGTGAGGGTAATATAAACAAATCAGCATTTCGATAGATATTTGATTTATGTTCTCCTACCATCTCACCGAGTATCTTGATGTCTTTTTCCAAACCCCTCTCTTTTACAGCCGCACTTATCTGCTTTCCGTAATTGCCGTCGTCAGGGCCTACAATAAGAAGCTGCCAATCCAGAGGTGAAATTGTTTTCCAGGCTTCAATCAGAAAGAGCAAACCTTTTTTAGGGTGAATTCTTGATAAAAACAGTGCTGTTCTCTTTTTTTTCAGATTTGTTTTCTTTATTAAAGTTGGAATTTCAACTCCGTTTGGAATGATTGCAATAGGCTGTCTAAGCCCAAGGCGACGAATATTTGTCGCTTCCATCTCCGATGTCGTACATATTGTGTGGGCAATATTCATCGCCCGGAACTGATAAAGCCGCCATGCCAGCCGTTTTTTCCATGCTTTATACATAATTGCCCAAGGTTCCAGCATGCCTCTTGGACTGATAACAAGAGGTACACTCATCAACTGAGCCACTCGAGATGCAGTATAATTTGTTGGCAACCAAACACCGTGATCATGGATGAGCTTCATTCCAGGTTGTTTACATTCTTCAATCAATTTTTTTCTAAACCGGAAAGGGTAACAGAATTTTGGGTTTCCAAATGATAAGACTTTTGTTGGAATAATTTTAACTTTATCCGTGGAAGTTTTGTGACTGCCCTTGCAATCTCTTGTTACGATTTGTGTCTGTATACCAAGGTCGGCCAGCCCTTCACATAAAGATGGTACAGTTCTGGAAGGTCCACCATGACTCATATCGAGACTGCCGACTGTATGAATTAGCTTTAATTTATGCTGCAATGGAACCTCTTTTATTAACAACTGGCAATCAACAACTTGGCTTCTGGTCCAGATTATTCATGAACAGTTCGGGGCTACAGGAACAAAAGAAGACAAGATGCTGATTGTTGATGACTCACTCAAAGAAATGCAAATCAACACTGCTAGCAACATCTTTTTTTTTCGAACTATTTACAGTAATGTACAAGTACGGAACACGCCATCGGGTCACATCTTCCCAACTGACATTCATGCGGATCGACACCTACTGTAACTTATCTTTTTTGGTAATCCTATAAAAATCAAGAGGTTTCTTATGGTTACAATAAAACAATAT
>CAZLGM010000020.1:0-22919 GCA_964558875.1 uncultured Desulfocapsaceae bacterium | reverse complement strand
CGGATGCCTGAAACTTCTTTCTGTTTAACAGTACTACTGAAAGAGCATCACCCATAGCCAGGGTCGCCGTGGTGGATGCTGTGGGTGCCAGGCCAAGGGGACAGGCCTCCTGGGGTACTCGGATGTTTAAAACCACATCGGCGGCCATGGCAAGGGTCGATGAGAGTCCACCGGTCATGGCGATGAGTGCGGTTCCTCTTTTCTTGAGGCTGGTCAGCAGACCGTTGAGCTCATCCGTTTCACCGGAGTATGAGATGGCGATAACCACATCGGTTGGCATGACCATGCCAAGATCTCCATGAAGCGCTTCAACAGGATGAAGAAAAAACGAGGGTGTACCGGTGGAATTGAGCGTGGCAGCAATCTTCTGGCCAATGATTCCCGATTTACCGATTCCTGTGATAACCAGACGGGTCGGACACTGCATGATCATTTCAACGGCCTGAATAAATTCTTCACCTATTCGGCCTCTTACTGCTGCCAGTCCCTGCTCTTCTATCTCAAAGACCTTTGTTGCTTCCTCAATTGACATGGTTTTATATCTCTTATCTGTTTGCGGGAAATAGAGACCCACATATGGTTCAGGGTTAATCCTGGCAAAAACCTTCGAGTCAGTTAAAATAGCGATTCGATGGTTGATATGGGCCTGAATGTATAAGCAAGATCCTTACGTATCTTTCCCATTCAGAGTAATCATTGCACTTCATCAGGCAAGGGGAATAATGAAAACTAGAGCGCCTTTTTCAACTTTTTTCCTCCTGCTTCATTTTATTTCAAATATTTATAGTACCTCTTTTGTTAACTTTCCACCCCCCCTTGCTATCTCAGAAAAAAAATAGTATATGGTTGCATGTTTTTTGCTTGAAATACCGATAAAATCCGCTTTTAAAGCAGGGTCAAATTGAGAAGGCCGCCGGTTCCTTACGGCAGGTCTTCTTTTATTGATGAATCATTACATAAATAACAATTAGGTAGACACATGACCACTTCTTCCACCGATTACAAAGTTGCCGATATGTCGCTTGCCGACTGGGGCAGAAAGGAAATTGAAATTGCCGAAACGGAAATGCCCGGCCTGATGGCAATCAGAAAAGAGTATAGTGATTCGCAACCGCTCAAAGGTGCCAAAATTGCCGGTTGCCTGCATATGACCATCCAGACTGCCGTCCTGATGGAAACCCTTGTCGATCTCGGTGCTGAGATCCGCTGGTCGTCGTGCAACATCTTCTCGACCCAGGACCATGCCGCTGCCGCCATGGCTGCGGCCGGAATCCCGACCTTTGCCTGGAAGGGTGAAAGTGAAGAAGAGTTCTGGTGGTGTATCGACAAGACGATTTTCGGGCCTGATAACTGGCGACCCAACATGATTCTTGACGATGGCGGCGACCTGACGCTGGTCATGCATGAAAAATACAAGGATGAGATGGCACTGGTTAAAGGAATCAGCGAAGAGACAACAACCGGTGTTCATCGACTCAATGAGATGGCAACCGCAGGCACCTTAATGTGTCCTGCGATCAATGTAAACGATTCGGTGACCAAATCAAAATTTGACAATCTGTACGGCTGCCGTGAATCTCTCATTGACGGTATAAAGAGGGCAACCGATGTGATGATTGCCGGAAAAAACGCAGTTGTTGTCGGTTACGGCGATGTGGGTAAGGGCTGCGCTCAGGCTCTTAGAGGTATGGGGGCCACTGTTTATGTCACCGAGATCGACCCGATCTGTGCTCTGCAGGCTGCCATGGAAGGCTACCGTGTTGTGACCATGGAGCAGGCAGCCTCTATCGGCAATATTTTCGTGACCTGCACCGGCAATGTCGAGGTTATCAGCCGTGCTCATATGGAAGAAATGGTTCATGAAGCCATTGTTTGCAATATCGGCCACTTCGACTCTGAAATCGATATAGCCGGTATCAAGGATCTGCCATGGGAGAATATCAAGCCGCAGGTCGATCATGTTACCTTTCCCGATGGCAAGAAGATTATTGTTCTGGCCGAGGGACGGCTGGTCAATCTCGGCTGTGCCACCGGTCACCCCAGCTTTGTGATGAGTAACTCATTCACCAACCAGGTTCTTGCTCAGATTGAACTATGGAATAACCATCAGACCTATGAGAACAGGGTCTATTTCCTCCCCAAACATCTCGATGAGAAGGTGGCTCGCCTCCATCTGGAACAGATCGGTGCTCATCTGACTACTCTAAGTAAAGAACAGGCCGATTATATCGGTGTCCCAGTAGAAGGACCATACAAGCCCGACTATTACCGGTATTAATGCTATTCTCAAACGGGGCATGAATGGTGATTACCGCTCTTTCATGCCCTATTCAGAGTAATATCCTTCTACAGGGTAGCCTCAAACGCTGGCCAATCGGACATCACCGGAAATCACCTCATGGACCAGGCCGTTATCATCTCTGATATGAAGCCTTCCCTGATCATCGGGACCTAGAGAGATTCCAGACACTTTTTGCCCTTTCACATTGACCCAGTCCAGACGACTGCCCACTAGAATATCTTTCTTCTTCCAACGATCGAGAATCGTTGAGAAGCCATCCTGCTCCAGGATACTTATCTTAACAAGCAGCTTCTGGTGCAGTGTTTCAAACAGGAGCCGCTTATCGATTGGTCTGCCGCACTCCAAATAGAGAGAGGTAGCCGTCTTTCGAATATCAGGATCAAACTCGTCGCTCCGGTCGTCGACATTGATACCGATACCCACCACCGCAAAGTGGTCTTCATCCGGGTCCAGCAACGGTGATGATTCAACCAGGATGCCGCCGCATTTTTTTCCACGGCGGTATATATCATTCGGCCATTTTAAACCGAAATGCACGCCTGAAATCTCATCTAAGGCAAGTGCCGTAGCCAGGCCCGCCGTCATGGTAATTAAGGGGAAATCCTCCGGAGCTAGCCGGGGTCTGATGATGATTGAGCAGTATAACCCTCTGCCCGCAGGAGACTGCCAGTGTTTTCCCAATCTGCCCCGCCCACGGGTTTGTTCACGAGCTATGACCGCGCTTCCATGGGCAATACCCTCTGATGCCATGGTGAAAGCGATGCGATTGGTGGAATCCGTTGTGTCTAGAACAACAATCCGGGCTTCCATAACAGTCGATTAGGCAAAAAAAAAAGCGCAGAAAGTTCATTCCGCACTTTTTCTTAGATATTGAAAAGGGTGATGATCCTACAAATCAGATACCACCTTCTCCCTCTTCGTCCTTGGCACGACCTTTGGCGGCATACATGGTGGTTGAACCGGATGACCAGAAAGTCATCTTGCCTTCTCTTACCAGTTCATTGGCCGCGTTTTTAATTTGGCGCGGTTTTGTTTCCGGATCGCATTTATAGAAATCCTTTACATAGAGCTGCGGTTTGGGCGCAGTCTGTGCTTTTTTTAAGATTGCTTCTTTCAGTTCTTCTTTACTCAAGGGCATAATCAATCTCCTTTAGTCAAAAGGTTGTCGAAGAACAGATCGGTAAAGCCGGTCCCGAGACAATTCACAGGACCGGCTTCTGGTTACCAATAGTTATTAGAACTTGATATGGCTGGTGTACTTGAACAGCGTAGAAGTACGCCAGGTATCATAGGCAAGTCGGTAATCATCAATTGACTTGATGGTAAACGGAATATTGCATTTCTCAAAGAAACGCGGCCAACCGATTCTCTCAGCCCACTCACCGACACGCTCATACTTGCGAGCATCTTTGGCATAAGCATCGACTATATTCTTAACGGCCTCAACAGTCTCGGGCCATCTGGGAGTGTTGTTTGGCAGAAACGGGATAACCAGCTTGGAGAACTTGGGTGCAGTTCTGGAGTTGGATACCTTTCCGCCAACGAGGATGGCGATACCGTCACCTTCAGGATCGGCCAGAGGCATAGCCGGGCACATGGTGTAACAGTTACCGCAGAACATACAGCGGTCATTATTCACCTTGACTGACTTGATCTCCTCGCCATCGATTTCGGCCTTGGCGGGTTTTACGGCACCCAGCGGACAGGAGGCGATGGCAAGCGGCAGCTCGCATACACCTGTAATCCTACGGTGGTCGATCATCGGCGGCTTA
Organism: uncultured Desulfocapsaceae bacterium; assembly: GCA_964558875.1. GTDB lineage: Bacteria > Desulfobacterota > Desulfobulbia > Desulfobulbales > Desulfocapsaceae > CAZLGM01. The sequence continues at coordinate 18,845 of CAZLGM010000020.1, read as the reverse complement.
CGATGGATACCGAGGATGGCGATATCGGATGCGTGAACCGCACCACACATATTCAGACAGCAGGCCAGAGCAATACGCACCTGAGCAGGCATCTGCATGGAAACGAAATGTTCGAACAGCTCATCCATTACCGCTTTTACAACACCTGAAGCATCAGTAGCCGGGGTGTGGCAGTGAATCCAACCCTGGGTATGAACGATGTTGGTAATACCGGCACCGGTTCCACCAACGGGGAACTTGTTGCCGCGACCTGCCAGATCGTCAATCAGGGGCTGAACTTTATCCTTGGAATCAACCATGAACTCAACGTTGTTCCGTGTAGTAAACCGGAAAAATCCGTCACAATGAGCATCGGCGATATCACACATTTCACGAATCAGCTCAATTGAAATCAGACGGGCGCAACCGACACGAACGGTCCAGCACTCATCACCGGACGCAGATTTATGCATCAGGACACCTGGCTGAGTAATCTCATGCCAGAGCCATTTACCTTTATTTTTTGCAATTACCGGTGGATGGAATTCGGCATAATATCGTGGACCGATATCTGTAATCCTGTCTTCCATCGGTTTATCGGGATTGTAACCCATAACAAATCTCCTTTATATTTGAATAATATAATAAACTCGAAAAGACTTCGGACTTAAGCCGCGTGACGCTTACGGAATTCCTCGACATCACGCTCAAAACCTCCGGGAACCTCTTCTTCCTGCCAGAATACGTATGGGTTGGAACGCGGCTCTCGAACATGCTGCGGTACTATATCCACACCCATGACTTTGAGGAAGGTCGGCAGACCGATACGCTGCATGGTTTCACCCACACGCTCACGGTTCTTTCCAACTTCCATCCACCAATCCCAGACGTTCTCAATAAAATCGATCAGCTCTTCAAAATCGTTGTCTTTGGTGACCCTCATGAACGGTACAACAAGGGTGGCGAACTGAGCGCCGTCGAGGATCGGAGCCTTGGCGCCGACCAGAACGGATGCGCCCTTATCCTTACCTGGGCGAAGGGCGCGAGGCATAACATTGATGCAATGCATACAACGGTAACACTCGGCATCATCAATCTTCAGTTCATCGCCTTCCATCGACATACAGCCGGTGGGACACAGATCAAGGACTTCCTTCTTGATATCAAAGGGACCCCAGTCTTTACCAGTGTAGGCACCGCCGTTGGCAGGATAGTTGCCGGCGATATACTCTTGTACGGCACCTTGGTCAATCTGAATCTGATCTTTCCAGGTACCGATAACGGCTATATCGGAACGGGCAATGGCTGCCACACAGTCATTGGGGCAACCGGAGAACTTAAACTTGAATTTATACGGGAAAGCTGGACGATGAATTTCGTCCTGATAATGCATGGTCAGATGATGGCAGCACTCTTCAGCATCATACATCGACCATTCGCAGCGTGAATCACCGAGACAGCATGCCGGTGTACGCAGGTTGGAGCCGGAACCGCCAAGATCCTGCTTCAGGTCGTGGGTCAGTTCATAAAAGAGCGGCTCAAGAGCTTCCGTACGGCAACCAAGGAAAACAATGTCACCGGTGGAGCCATGCATATTGGTCATACCGGAACCGTATTTTTCCCACAGGTCGCAGAGAGCACGTAAATGCTCGGTTGAGTAGTACTTGGATACCGGCTGGGCCAAACGAACAGTGTGGAAATGCTCAACTCCCGGGAACTGCTCCGGCACGTCCGAATAGCGACCGACAATACCACCGCCGTATCCGAAAACACCGACGATGCCGCCATGTTTCCAGTGAGTGATCCTGTCTGTAAAAGACAACTCGAGTTGACCGAGGATATCCCAGCACTCGGGTTTTGTTTCAGCTTGGCGCTTAATGTCGGTAACGAAGCTTGGCCAAGGGCCATCCTCCAATTGGTCCAACAGGGGCGTCTCATGCTTTGCCATGTTTTCCTCCTTGAAATTGTTAATAAATAATCAACCTATCCATATTCTTTAAGATGGCCGGTGCGATCTTTCCGGAAACCGAAATTTCGAAAAAGAAACATCCGTCGCAATGACAAACGCTTCCACCGTACCACCTTCGTATCTCCCATGATCATGCCATCGGCAAGCAGGTTGAAAACTCCTATATCCGACTCGTGAAAGTATCCTTTGACCACCTTTTTGTCAACAAAAATCGGCTGATAATACCCATCAGTTCTATCTATAAAACGATACTGAGGTTCCCGGCCTATCCTGTTCCTGTTACCCGCAGAATAGTCTCTTCGATTGAGCCATCTTTCCTCCCTTTTTGGGCCATCAATGAGAGAAAAGTCGATGCCAGGCGTTTCCCCAACTGTACCCCCTCCTGGTCGAAAGAGTTGATGTTCCATAAAAATCCCTGAAAGACTATTTTTGCTTCATACAGTGCCAGAAGAGCGCCCATGCTTTCAGGTGTCAATCTATCGGCTAACAGAATTGAATTGGGTCTGTTTCCCGGAAAGTTTCTATTAGGATTTTTCTCAGTTTGTCCCACCGCAAAAGCCAGTGACTGGGCGAGCAGATTTGCCACCAGTTTCTGTTGCGAGTTGGATTGTTTCACCTGAAGATCTCGTTCGTATTGACTCCTACGAAAACCGATAAATTCCACCGGCACCATTTCAGTGCCCTGGTGGAGTAGTTGATAAAAGGCATGTTGGCCATTAGTCCCTGGCTCACCCCAAAGAACAGGGCCTGTTTGGTGGCCGACCAAGGCTCCGCTTCGGGTTGTTGATTTGCCGTTTGACTCCATGTCGCATTGTTGCAGGTGGGCTGGGAACCTGTGCAATGCCTGGCTGTACGGCAAGACCGCCAACGTGTTCATACCCAGAAAATTATGATTCCAGATGCCGAGCAGGGCCATCAACAGGGCGATATTTTTTGTAATTTCACGCTCACCGGCAGAGTTGTCCGCATCATGGGCGCCCTGCAAAAAATCGAGGGTGTTGTCAAGCCCAAGGCCGAATCCCAGAGCAACAGCTCCCACCATTGATGTGGAACTGTACCGGCCGCCAATATAATCGAACATGTAAAAGGAGCGAAGATAGTTCTTCGGATTATCCATGGGGCTTCCCTTGCCGGTAACCGATATGAAATGGCAGCGAGGATCAAGCCCTTCATCAACAAAAGCCTTACGAACCAACCTTTCGTTGGTCAGCGTCTCAAGCGTTGTTCCGGATTTCGAGACGATATTGACAAGGGTAGTAGGCAGATGCGCAACTGTAAGAACTCGAGCCGCATCATCAGGATCAACATTAGAAATGAAAAAGAGTTGCCTGTCTCTTCGACCATAGGCCAGCAGAGACTCGAAAATCGCTCTGGGACCAAGGTCCGAACCACCGATGCCGATATGGATCATGGTATCGAACTGCTCACCCTGCTCGTTGGTCAGCTCTCCATTATCAAGCTCATTAAGAAGTTTTTTCAGTTTGTTTATCTGCTCGGTTGCCTGGGCTGAGGCCGACGGTTCACAGGGAGCATCGGTGAAAATGTCACGGCTTGCCGTGTGCAGGACCTGCCTGTTTTCTGAGTCAAATCCCTCGATCCTGTTGATTACCGCCCCTTTTCTCATATCCTCAAACTGATCGACCAGAGCCAGTTCGTCGGACAATTGCTGCAGACACGAAAGCACGGAATCATCCACACGCTGGGTTCCATAATACAGGTCAAACCCGGCTGATGAACAAACATATCGGCTCATTCGCTGGAGGTTTCCCTGATCTGCCAAGGCTGTCAGATCAAAGGGATGCTTGGCCAGCTTTTTCAACTCGCCATACACCGCTGTCTCTTTATAGCTTTTCAGTCGTGCCATCTTAGGCTCTCCACTACTCGAGTGATCCTTTATCAGCCAGTTGTTACAGCCTGGTTTGCAAGCTGCTTCATCTCAGCGATAACCGGACCATATTCAGGACATCCGTAAACCGCCGAACCAGCCACAAATATTGTGGCACCGGCTGCCGCAACCCTGGAAATGGTCTTTGGACTGATGCCTCCGTCAATTTCAATATCTACAGTTAAGGATCGCTCTTTGGCCATGGCTTTCAACTGCTGAATCTTGGCTACCGATGATTCGATGAACGACTGGCCGCCAAATCCGGGGTTGACGCTCATCAACATAACCAAATCGATATCATCCAGAATGGCATCCAGGCTGGACAGTGGGGTAGCCGGGTTGAGTACAACCCCGGGTCTCTTACCCAACTCCTTTATTCTGGCAACGGTTCTATGCAGATGTGTGCACGCTTCAACATGAACGGTTATCCAGTCCGCTCCGGCCGTGGCAAAATCTTCAAGATACTGATCCGGATCGGTAATCATCAGATGAACATCCAGTATCTTGTCTGTAACTGAACGGGCTGCTTTGACAATTAACGGGCCTATGGTGATATTAGGAACAAAATGGCCATCCATGACATCAACATGGATCACCTCGGCACCCGCCTGGTCAACAGCCTTGATCTCTTCACCAAGTTTTGAAAAATCTGCCGACAGTATAGACGGGGCTATTTTCATTTGCTGCATTGTCTTCCTCTATTTTATCTAATTGTGTGTTTTCTTCAGTCTGAACGAAAACCGGTAATACTGTTTTTATTACAACACTCTCTTCATTGACAACAATCCATATCTCGGATTCATGTCGGCAGTTATCTTACTCGTTTTTGTACTTCACCGCCAACCAGTATCTCAACGAGACCTTCCAGCTCCATATAAAGCAACAGCTCGTTGACCTGCGCCGATGACATCTGTGAACGGCTGATCAGTTCGTCTCTGTGTATGGGGTAAGAGTCCATCAATTCCAGAAGCGTCCCCTGGTTTTCATCTACTGCCGGCACTTCCTGCTCCTCCAATACAACAGCGGAATGAGATGGTTTTCGGCCAAATGACGCAAACTCTTCAAATATATCGTCAGCACACTGGACCAGTTTGGCTCCCTGCTGGAGAAGCCAATGAGTACCGGCCGACTTGAACGAGTCGATACGACCGGGCACACTAAAGATCTCCCTTCCTTCCTCCAGCGCCAGACTGGCTGTGATCAGCGATCCCGATCTTTTTGCCGCTTCCACAACAACAACCCCCAGGCTGAGACCGGCAATAATCCTGTTTCTGGCTGGGAAGCGAAAACCATCCGGTTTAGTGCCAAGCGGATACTCACTGACCAGCACCCCCCGGTCCCTAATCTGGTTGTAAAGGTATTTGTTCCGATAGGGGTAAATAACATCAAGACCACAGCCTAAAACAGCCGCAGTCTCACCCGCCGCTGACAGGCTGCCCCTGTGGGCTTCAGTATCAATTCCGAGGGCCATTCCGGAAACCACTACAGTCGATTTGGATGCCAGGTCCCTGGCCAGATTGAACCCGCACCGCTTGCCGTAATCAGTGGCTGCCCTTGAACCGACAATGGCGACGCAGTATCTTTTAAGAATATCTACATTTCCAAGGGTGTAAAGAACAACTGGTGGGCGGCTGCTCTGTTTAAGCAGCTCCGGATACTGGATATCATCGAGGCAGACGGCTTTGCCGCCAAACTTCTTCAGTCGGGCCAGCTCCGCTTCACCTCTTTTCAGAATACTATCTCTATCGGCAAGCTGCTCAACAACAGATGACTTCAGTCTGGTCTCGCTCTCAAGTTTTTTGCGGCCGGCCCGTAAAACCCCGGACACCGTTCCAAAATGATTGACAAGTGCGCGAATGCCCATATCGCCTAAGCCTGGTATCAGGCTCAGACTGACCCATTCAAGAATTCGGCTCACCGGTTATCCTCCGGATTCTCAGATGATAAAATTAACAGAAGGGTACCCTGAAAAATTAGCATTTTCGTTCAAAATCGATGCGTGAGATACATTTCACCACAGGCAACTGGCAGATATTCCAAGGATAATTTTTTTCTCGCAACGATGCGTTTGGGCGAGGTAAGCGTAGACTCCGAAAGGTATTTTTCAAGGTGGTCTGAAGATAGTACAGAAAACAGCATATTGAGTGAATCAGGAATGATTGAACACAGGCTGACTGTACTGATCAAGTCATGAATATTTTCAACTCATCCCTTCTCGAAGGATGCTTCAACTTCTGGATAGCCTGGGCCTCAATCTGCCTTATCCTCTCCCTGGTCACAGCGAAACAACGGCCCACCTCTTCCAGGGTATGATCACAACCCACATCGATGCCATAGCGCATCCTTAACACCTTGGCCTCTCTTGGGGTAAGCGATGATAATACCTGTGCCAAACATTCCTTCAAACTTTCAACCATCGTGTAATCCTGGGGATCAAGGTGCAACTGGTCTTCGATAAAGTCGGCAATAGATGTGTTGCCTTCATCATTAACAGGAGTATCGAGCGATATTGCATCTTTGGCGGTTTTCAGGGCCACTTTCACCTTTGCCACATCAATACTCAACTCATCGGCCATCTCCTCCGGGCTTGGCTCCCGTTGTTTTTCAGTCATGAAATCTTTGGAAACCCGTAGCAAACGGTTGATGGTCTCGATCATATGGACCGGTAAACGGATCGTCCTTCCCTGATCGGCGATACCTCTGGTGATGGCCTGCTTGATCCACCAGGTAGCGTACGTCGAAAACTTGTATCCGCGACGATAATCAAATTTTTCCACCGCCTTCATTAAACCGATATTGCCTTCCTGGATCAGATCGGAAAACTGCAGACCCCGATTGGCAAACTTCTTGGCAACGGAAATAACCAGACGAAGGTTACCCCGAACCAACGATTCCCGCGCATGCCGGACCATCTCCCGGGTAGTGTCGATCTGCTGGATACGTTCCTGCAAAGAATGAAAATCGATACCGACACTATGGTTCAACTCGGCAGATATTTTCTTCTCCAGTTGATCCAGGCTTAATTTCATCTTCCTGTTCTTTAAGGCGCCGAGCTTATGCTCACGAATAGCTCCGACCCATACTTTACGGAAACGTTCGGCAAGGCTTTCCATACCGTTAATCATGGCCACGATATATCTGGAATTAATGAGTTGATCATTGAACAGACGACCAATTTCAGTACCGATATCTTCGATGTGCCTGGCTGGATCCGACTCTTTCAATTTTCCTGACTGGCTACTTGTTGCCTCCTTGCGCAGCCGTTCCCGTTTACCATCCAGGGCGACGGCTTTAGCAACCGAGCTTAGAAATCGTTCCCGGCCACTGACCTCGCTCATATTTTTATCTATATTATCTACAACCTGACCTATTTTGACCTTCCGTTCTTGCAGCAGCTCTCCAACCTCTGACAGCACGGTAACTGACAGACAAGTGGACAGCACCAGTTCCTGCAACCGGAACTTCCCTTCTTCCATTAGTTTTGCCAGCCCCAACTCCTCCTCGTGAGAAAGCAGTGGCACACTGCCCATCTCCCGCAGGTAGATATTCATGGAATCCATGGACTGGTCTAGCCGATTGCCAAGCCCCCTGGATGTGCGTCTGCGGCTGGCTTTTCTTCTGTCAGAGAATGGATGGGATCGCCGGTCTTTTCTTCCAACCCGGCGATCTTCAGAGATACCGTCCGGCAGCTCGACGGTAATCGGGTCTTGATGTGTAGAGCCGATGCCGGTCAGTTCGGAGAAAAGGTTCCGGTCACCGAGATACAGTTCGTCATCAGAACCGGCATCATCATCAAAAAGGTTATCCTGTCCGTCACTCGACATACGGAGCTCCTCCATTTTTTAGTGATGGATGATTACTTCCATATATACATTATACAATAGGACTATCTGGTAAATCAGCAACCCATTATATCAAGTTTTTTTTTGAAAACAACATGATACTCGCATTCCTGACAAATAATCATTGCGACTGAATTTGTACATGGGAGTTTAGTGTGTTTCATCCTGCAGATTCTGCAACTGCTTGTCAACATCAACTTTTTTGGCAATCAGCTCCTGCAGACGCTGGAAGTCACCTTCCCCCTGGACTTTCTGGATCTGTGAAGCCAGGGCTGTCGAACGTTTTTTCAAGGCCTCGCACCTGATCCATTCCAGCAGCTCAGTCCTTTCCGCCTCACTATCTTTAACGGAAACAGCGGCAGCAGCCACCGTTTTTTTCGCTGCGTTAACCAACAGATCGGCAACCATGCCACGTTCTGCTCCTGCCGGCAACAATGTCAACAGGTCTTCCGGCTGCAATTTTGGGTTTTCTGCCAATCCTTTTCTCAGCTGAAGAAACAGAATTTCACCAACCGTACCGGATAAGCATTCCCGTATTCCACTCTCTTCAAGCTCATGAAAACTCATCGGATTGAGCACCATAAACTGAATCAGCCTTTTCTGGGCAGGGCTGACAGGCTGCAGCCTGTCAGCTTGTTTCTGCGTATCGTCAGAGAATGGTTTTGTCTTTTGTTGTGTCTTGACTATCTCTTTTAAATCCTCCAGGGGAAGTCCCAGTTTTTCAGCAAAGTGCGACAGCACCACAGAACGTTGCAGCGGGGATGCAGCACTGTTAATCAACGGCTGCAACTCAGCAACTATTGCTCTTTTACCATCCAGGGTCAGACCAAATTCTTTGACCAGCTGTTCAAAAACAAACTCTGGCAGTGGACTGGCCTTATGGATAAGCTCTTTACATTCCTGTACCCCAAACTCCCTTACATAGGAATCCGGATCATGACCCGCAGGCAACAATGCCACTCTGCCATTAAGTTCTTCAGCCAGGAACAGGGATGCCGATCTGAACGCCGCCTTAATTCCCGCCGCATCTCCATCAAACAGGAGGACACCTTCAGTACAACTTCGTTTAAGCAGGGCGAGCTGTTCCCTGGTTACAGCTGTCCCCAATGGTGCTACTACATTTTCAAGACCGGCGTCCACCAGTGAAATGAGATCAAAGTTACCTTCCACCAGTATCGCCTGTTTCTTCTGTCTGCAGGCATCCCGTGTCTGATACTGTCCAAAGAGAGATCTGGACTTATTGAACAGGGGACTTTCCGGCGAATTCATATATTTTGGCTGGCCATCACCAACAATCCGCCCACCAAAGCCGATCACACCACCGGATGCATCCATGATCGGGAACATCACCCTGTCACGAAATCGGTCATAAAATCCGCCCTTTTCCTTTTTCACCAGAAGTCCCAGCTTTTCGGCCAGGTTGCGCTCACCGGTACTCAACTGGTTTCCAAGGAAATTCCAACCGCTCTGTTCAACTCCCGGAGCATAGCCGATCTGGAATCGCTCCCCGATTTTCTCACTTAACCCCCGCCTGGTCAGGTATCTGCGGGCCGGCTGTCCGATTGAAGAAGATAAAAGTGTATTTCTATAAATTGCGGCAACCCGTACGTTGAGCTCAAGCATCTGTTTTCGAAGAGATGCACGCCTGCTCTGCTCCTTTGACAGAGGTCTATCCGGCAGTTGGATCCCGTACCTGCGAGCCAGTTCTTTGAGCGCTGCCGGAAAATCGAGGTTGTTGTAATACATGAGAAAGGAAAAAACATCGCCCGACTCACCACAGCCAAAACAGTAATAGAACTGTTTGGCAGGATGAACAGAAAACGATGGTGTTTTCTCACTGTGGAATGGACAGCATCCCAGATACCGGGCACCGCTTTTCTTCAGGCTGACATGCTCGCCTATTATCCGAACAATATCAGCCTGTTCCTTTACCCTGGCAACGACATCTTCTCCTGAATCAAAACCGGCCATACTCGTAACATTTCGTTTTTAACTTTTTTTTCAACCAGCAACCGTTTATCCTACATAATATCCTGTATTCCTCATAAGTTTTTAAGAAATACAGGATAGTTGCACACAGAGAACCTAATGAACGTTGTCTTGTCAAGCAACAATACAGCTCATTAACCCATGGACGACATCAGCAAAGCCTTAGCATTTGAGGTAAAAAAGGAAATAGCCGATCGCTATTTCGGTTTCCGCAAACAGATCGAAAACGACACTTCCACCTACCTGGAAAGGATTACGGACACCGCTCTTGAGTTGGAAAACAACGTGGGTTTCGACCTCATCCGGATATACTCACTTCTCCAGGAGGATCGTCTCATAGACGAATTTTTTCAGATCACCGGCTTTGGTTCCAAGTTTTTTTTCGACTCCTACGTCAATACTTCATCGACTATCCGAAAACGACTATTTACCTCGAGTCATATTCGCGGCCTCACAGGGAAAAGCCGTTTTAAAAATCTTTTCTTCGATACCTACAAAGAACTGTATACCCATATCCGCGAGTTTCACGAAATCCTGAATGAACTCAGCGAAGAATTTGAGGTGATCAGGGAACAGATTAAACTATTTTACCGAAAAAACGATATTGGCATGATCATGCAGTTTTTTCGAAGTTTTGACAACCTCAGTGTCGGAAATCTTGACCTTTCAGCCCATGAAGAGGGTCACAATCAATCAGGAGACCTTGAAAAAAAACTGCGGATCGTCCCACCTCTGCCTGCCGTGGAACTGTTGCCCGCCATTCCTGAAATCCCGCGGTTCCACACAATCAAATCGGAACTGAACGTCCTTATAAAAAAGGCCTTTCAATGTCAGCACGATTTTGATCCAAGACGTTTCTAATTTGCCTATTGATCGTGACCAGTACCCATCCTCGTGCTGCCGAATTCTTGACAACAAGTCGACACTCCTTATTTTATCTGCAGAGCAAAAAAGAACAACAGAAGACCAAACAGTCGATAGAAATTTCATTTTACCCAAACGAGACGAACAATGACTAGTATGATGAAAACCGGATTTCTTATGGCCATTATGACCGCACTGTTCATGGTGGCCGGCCAGGCCCTTGGCGGTCAGAGCGGCATGATGTTTGCCCTGTTTATGGCTCTGGCCATGAATTTTTTCAGTTACTGGTTCAGTGATAAAATTGCCCTGAAAATGGGTGGCGCTCAGGAAGTGACGCCCCAGGAAGCACCTGAGTTACATGGAATGGTGTCGGGGCTGGCAAATCGTGCCTCGCTACCAAAACCACGGGTCTATGTGATCCGTAACGACACTCCCAACGCCTTTGCCACCGGCCGCAATCCCGAACATGGCGCTGTTGCCGTAACAACCGGGCTCATGCGGATACTGGATCGTAACGAGCTCGAAGGGGTGATCGCCCATGAGCTGGGTCATATCAAGAACCGGGACATCCTCATCAGCAGTATTGCCGCTACCATGGCTGGGGCTATCAGTTATCTGGCAACCATGGCCCAATGGGCAATGATCTTCGGTGGCCGAAGTGATGACGAAGAGGGAGGCGGTTTAATCGGCTCCCTGGCGATGATGATTATTGCACCGCTTGCGGCCATGCTGATCCAGTTTGCCATTTCCCGCTCCCGGGAATACCAGGCTGATGCCACCGGTGCCGCGATCTGCGGCCAGCCGGGTTCTCTGGCTTCGGCGCTGGGGAAACTGGAAAACTATAACCGGCAGGCCCCCATGGATGTCAATCCGGCAACCGCCCAGATGTACATTGTCAACCCGCTTTCAGCACGCCGATTCGCCAATCTGTTTTCCACCCATCCACCAATACAGGAGCGGATCAGCAGATTGATGGCAGGTGGTGCTTAACAGGTTAGACCATCTCCACAAACCAGAAGTAGCGGTCTTTTTCGACCAGTGGGCTGGTCTTCCAACTTCCTGGACACAAGAGGCAGCTGGCAACAAACACTCACGAATTCAGGAACTTACGGACTCAGATAGCGAACATACTGTCTGTCCGTTCTCTGAATATGATCGAAAAACCAACCGGCAAGAAATCCCAGGATAGGCCGTAGATCGATACGGGACTGCTCATAGGCCTTGTACAGTTGATCGACCTGTCTTTTAAACAGGTCATGTTTTGTCACGTGGTGATCTTTCTGGGGATAATCACTGGCAAGAAAAAGTTTCTCTTCAGCTGCAAAATGCTCAATAGCATAATTACGCAGCTCTTCGAGAATCTCGTCTATTTTTCCGCCACCATCGGGTGTTGACCGGCCGGTTTTTACCCACAGATGGATCTTATTGATCAACGTAGCAAGCCTCTGGTGCTGGGCATCAATAGCTTTAATTCCGGTGTTATATTCATCTGACCAGATAATAAGGGGCTTAGCTCTTTGGTTTCCAGTGGTTGTGACACAGTTCTGGTTATTCTTATTGTTTTCTGTCCCAGTTACTTTTTCACAGGACAACAGAATCTTTCCCTGGCAATGAGGACAGTTGATCGACATCTCGTTCATGTATTCCTCGCCTGTCTATTTTTTATCGCCAAATGACCTGCGTGTTTAAAACCGAACCACCATCACATCCGCCGGCCATTTGTTAATCATCCTTAGCAGATAGCGAGCCTCCGCTATCACCGACTCAGGGTCCTTTATGTCGGTACATCATTTCAGAACCACCCCTCATTCGGTAAAAACTTATAAGGGTAATCAATACGATAATCATCATTGCATACCAGGGGAACCAGCCAATCGATTTGATGAACGAAATATTTGTCAACTGCTGTTCGGACAGAGCCGGTAATGTCTCATATAAGTCATCGCGCATGAGCGATATGAGAACCGCGTAAAGGATACCGATAAAACCGTAAGCCAGATTCAAGGCCAGCCCCTTAAAACTGAGAACCGTTGCCCGCCGCTCCGAAGCGGTTATCCGGTTGAGGTAATAGCTGGAAAAAAAAGAGGTGCACATCATGGAAATGGTGAGCAGGGCCACCGGAATAATCCCGAAGTATGGAAGAAACCAGGAAATACCCAGCAAGGCCAAAAACGTGGTACCGGTCAGCCAGTACATATTTTGAACAGGGCTGAACCTGCCAACCATCCAGCGCGCCAGCTTCGGAACGAAAAGACCGAACATGGCCATAGCCGAACCGATAATACCAAAGCTTGCCTCCGGCAGGTCGATAAGTCGATAGTACTGGCTGGTCATGGTTACCATTAATCTCAACACATGGTCATAGGCCATGGCAAAACAGATAACAGAGAGGGCAAACCCCGTCCGCATAATCCATCTGGCTGATCCCATCATCAGCCGTACCGCTTCCACTATTCTTGAGAAAAGATCTCCTCTCAATTCAGCCGCCTTTTTCAGATGAAGCGGTTCCTCCATTCGGCTGGTGGTGATTACCAGCAAAACAGCCAAGAGCAGGGTAAGGTAAACTGGAAAACGCATACAGACCTGCTGAGAAACCATCAGGTCTGTACCCGTTAGTGACAGCAGCCGGTTAACTGTTTCAGGATCATACACAAGGGCACCGATGGTCATCGCTCCGACAAAACCGGCCGATTTTGCCCGCATCTGATAATCGAGCACATACGGCCAGTCTTCCTGTTGATCAAGCTCAACCAGGGTATCGTAGGCCAGCGCTTCATCGGCCCCGCTTGCCAAAGCCTCCGCCAGGCCGCTGAAAATTCGATTGATGAAAAAGACCCAGAAAATGAGTTCAACATTGCCCAGAGGGACAAAGCCAATAAGTGCCATTTCCATCATCATCAGTACGGAGGCGGCAACCAGAAGCTGTTTCCTCCCCACAATGTCGGCAAGAGCTCCTGACGGCACTTCCGCAAGGACGATAGAGGCGGCCCATACACTGTTGAGCAGGGCAAACTGCTCAATGGTCAGGCCGAAGTCGAGAAACAGGATTGTAAAAACCGGATAATAGAATCTGGCGTTGAAAAGAACGCGAAAGAGAATGAAAAAACGGATATTGGGTATGGACAGGGGAGAAACCGTCATACCTGTTCAGAGTGGGCTAATTGCCCTAGTTGCCTGCCACAGCCCGACAAACGGCTGCAAACGATTCGGGATCAAGGCTGGATTCACCGACAAACAATCCCGAGACCCCATCGAGGGATCCGTAACGGTTGACATTATCCGGATGAATGGCGCCGCCATACACAACCGGCACCTTTGGATGTATCTGGGAGATAAACGAGACTGCCTCCACGATTTGTTTCGGTTCCTCCGGTATTCTGAAATTCATGGCTTCAACTGGACCATAGGCGATGATCATCTGATCGCAATCAATATCGGCAAGAGAGGTGAGCTGTGACATGGCATACGGCTGGTCTACGCAGACAACAGGCGAGAGTCCGCTGTCACTACACTCGTTGACCTTATTGGCCACATCCTGGGAGGTCTCATGAAAATATCGCCGTCTCTCAGAATGGCCGACGATAACAAACTGGGCCAGTCCTTTGATCATATCGGCGGCAACCGCCCCGGTGTATGATCCTTTGGGGAACGGCGAAACATCCTGGGCAGCGAGAGCTACGTTTTCCAGCCTGAGTTCTTGTAGATAGCGGGCTGTTTCACTTAGAAAAATAAATGAAGGAGCGATAATGACCTGAAGATCCGGGTCGGGTCGATACATGGAGGAAAACACATCAAACCACTGCTGGATATTTTTCCAGGTCTTATTGCATTTCCAATTACCAATCACATACTTTTTCATAGTTTCCGTCTCTGCTTATTGTCCGTTTTTTCTGTTTCCAGGGCGGATCTGACCTCCTGCAAGCTTAACCCTGAAATTGCGAACCGTTTTCTTCTTGACTGCAAACCGCCGATCACCTTGACCCTGCTCTTAGGTATTTGAAAAAATGATGACAGAAAAGCAACAACCGCCTTATTGGCTTTGCCTTCCACCGGCGGAGCGGTCACCGCTACTTTCAAGGCTCCGTCATATAGACCGCAGAACCTGGTCGACGAAGCTTTCGGTTGAACATACAGAGAGAGGACAACCGTACCGTCTTTTCCTGTCGATACATACTCCATAAGCGTAAGCGGCTGGACACTGAACATCTACTACCCTGCATATTGACAATGCAGGCTAATCGGTCGGCAGAAAGAGGTTTTTACTGATCTCATCCAGATAATCGGTATCAAGGGGCATATCCTCTGGAAGAGGAATCGTCTGAAAGAGTTCAAACTCTCCTGACAATGAATCAACCACTCTGTATTTTTTTTGAGTCGGATTATTGCTCACCCCATTATCATCAACACTCTGCCTGATGTTGGCAGACGAAGCGACCTCCTTTTGCGAGGCTGCTTCAGTTTTTGCCAATACTCCCCCGGAGGCGGGATCTCTATCCAGCAATTTGTTGCCAACCCTCATGGTATTTTCGAGGTTTTCGAGGTACTCATTGACAATGGCCCGAAGCCGTGCCTTGACCTGCTCATACTCGGCCTTCATCCGTTGGATCTCGGCTGGAAACATTGCCAGCTCTTCTCTGGCCTCATCCCTCATGCGCTCGATTTCACGACGTGATTTATCGAGATCTTCCTCCACCTGGAGCTGATTTTTCTCCACCGTCTCTTCCGCCAGATGACTCTGGTCGGCGAATTTTTCTTCAAGCAGGTTGTTTTTTTGCCTCAGTTCCCGGTTCTGCCTTTCAAGCTTCCGAATCTGGTGAAGCAACCCGTTCTGTACCGACCGCTCCTTTGCCATACCGGCTTTCATCTCTTTGACACGACTGTCGGCAGCACTCAACTGCTTTAACACCGACTGTTTTTCCCCCTCAAACCGATTGATAATTGCGTGCAGCTTGTTCAGTTTCTGCTTCTGCCGGCTCAGCTTCTTTTTTCCCTCACGATATCGGTCGTTCAACGATTCAACCGTTTTTCTGTATTGGCTGACTTCCTTTCTCCAGTGGTTGCCCTTCTCCCGTATTGTACCGATTCTCCGGTTAAGCACTTCAATACTTCGTTGCCGTTTATCCAGTTTTTTCAAGCATTGAACAAGCTCCTCGGCGATCCGGTCGAGGAATCCCTGCACTTGGGCCTGATCATAGCCGCGAAGCTTAACCTTGAATTCCGTATCCCTTATCGATTGTGGAGTAATTGTCATGCCCGGACCTCTTCAGATTCTTTGGGTTATTTCATACTCTTTTCACCTGTTCATAGACAAACACCAAACCAACCGCCATCGGACCTGCATAGCTCCGATGTTATCCGGTAAACGCTTTTTGTAGTGTGCTCAGTAAGACACTCTGAAAAAACAAAATTGCCATGATCAGAATAAGTGGAGAAAAATCGATTCCTCCCATACTGATCGGCAATATCCGTCTGATTCTTCCCAGTAACGGTTCCGTAATATCATAGATAAAACGGACAATGGGATTGTATGGATCGGCATTGACCCAGGAAATCACTGCTCTTGCAATAATAACCCACATATATATATCCAGCAGAAAATTAACAAACTGGATGATCTTCAGCAAAAAATGACCCATTATTTCCATCTTCTTTTTTGACTCCTTCACTGATTAATCTATCCAGCAGCAATGAAATACTCCTGGATCGGATCGATGTCGGTTTTCTATGTTTAGTGAGATTATGAAACTTTCGAACCCGGTTCAACCTGACCGGCAAGCGTTGACAGCACAAGTTTTTTTGTTTTTCCCTGCCCATCTACAGCAGCCAGCACCATACCATGGGAAGTGACACCCATAAGTTTCGCCGGCTTCAGATTGGCAACAATGATCACCTGTTTACCGATGATGTCTTCCGGCTTATAATATTCGGCAATTCCGGCAACCACAACCCTTTCCTCAGGGGCCTTGACAGTCAGTTTCAACAACCTGTCCGACTTACTTATAGGCTCGGCGGCAACGATCTGGGCCACCCGCAGATCCAGTTCCTTGAACCGGTCAAAATCGATCATCGACTCATCTTGCTGTTTGGCGGTTTCGGTCTGCTTTTTTTTACTCTGTTTCACTTTGGCAGCATCCGCCTGCAGTTGCTTTTTATCGATTCGCGGGAAAAGGGGTGGGCTCTCTCCCAGCCTGGTTCCGGGCTCAAGCAGTCCCCATGCGGAACCGGCTCTAAGATCGATTCGGTTTTCGATATCCGGTAGGGCGCCGAAGACAGACTGCATCGTTCCCGCTGTCTGCGGGATGGCCGGTTCCAGGACAAGAGACAGAATGCGCAGACATTCCGCCAGGTTGTAAAGAACCGAATCCAATCTGCTTCTACTTTGCTCCTCTTTAGCCAGGCTCCACGGCTCATTGACCACGATATATTTATTAGCGTGACGTATCAGCTTCCAGACGGCCTCCAGCCCTTTATGAAACTGAAAATCAGCCATACAACTGATGTAGCCGTCAACCATTTTCTCTGTTGTCTCGATCAGCAGCTGATCGGTTTCATCCTTTTCTGCCGGCTCGGGCACCACATTGCCGGTATACTTCTTCAACATGGCCAGTGATCGACTAAACAGGTTGCCAAGATCATTGGCCAGATCTGAGTTGATCCTGTCGATAATTCCCTCTGTGGAGTAAGAAGCATCAAGGCCGAAAGACATCTCCCGAAGGGTAAAATACCGAAAACCATCTACTCCGAAGTTGGCGATCAACTCTTCGGGCCGCTTCACGTTACCTATCGATTTTGACATTTTGGCCTCATTAACAATCCAGTGGCCGTGGACATGCAACTTTTTATAGAGTGGCAGCTCCATTGCCATCAACATTGTCGGCCAATAAATGGCGTGCGGTTTTAAGATATCTTTTCCGATAACGTGCTCAGCCACCGACCAGTATCGATCAAAGGAGCGCGAAGACGGATAACCGATGCCGGTCACATAGTTGATCAGCGCGTCAAACCAGACATAGGTGACATAGTTTTTGTCAAAAGGCAGAGGAATACCCCAGGTCAACCTGGATGTTGGCCGTGAAATACACAAGTCTTCTAACGGCTCACTTAAAAATGACAGAACCTCATTACGATAGCGCTCGGGTGTGATAAAGTCCGGGTTATTGCGAATATGGTCGATCAGCTGCTGCTGATATTTCGACATTCGAAAAAAGTAGTTGGTTTCCGAAATCTCTTCAGGCGGTTTCTGATGGTCCGGGCAGTTACCGTCGTCCAGCTCTTTTTCCGTTAAAAATCTCTCGCATCCCTTACAGTAGAGCCCGGTGTACTCATCAAAGTAAATATCACCCCGATCGTAAACCTCCTGCAGGATCCTGCTTACAGTCTCAATATGTTCGCTGTCGGTCGTCCGGATAAAATGGTCATATTGGATATTCAATAACGGCCAGGTATCCCGGAACATAGCGGAGATATTATCGACATACTCCCTGGGAGCAACCGCATTATTCTTGGCTGCCTCAGCTATTTTATCGCCATGTTCATCGGTGCCTGTCTGAAACCGGACATCCTCTCCCATAAGCCGCCTAAACCGGCCATAACAGTCAGCAACAATGGTGGTGTAGGCATGGCCGAGGTGAGGCTGGGCGTTTACATAGTAGATCGGGGTTGTCACATAGGTGGTCATATATTCTATTTTTCCGTCGTCTTTATATGTAGTTGATCATGGATCACTTGCTGGATACGTCTATCGGTTTTTTTGCTTTTTTCTCTTCTGTTTTACAGGTTTTAAAGGCTTAAATGATCTCCATTGATCCCTTGTCAACGTTCTCTGTACCCCCTCCGGAGTAGAAACAATGATTTCGCCGCTTAACGGGATTTGGCGGATAACCTGAAGTTCTTCATCATTGATGGAGATCCTCCTGCCACACTTCGGCATCCCTTTTCTATGCTTGCGATAGGTTTCGTGCTCGTACGTCAGACAACAGAGAAGACGATTGCATACACCTGAAATTCTTGAAGGATTCAAAGGAAGGTCCTGTTCCTTGGCCATTTTTATCGATACCGAATCGAAGGTATTGATAAATGAAGAGCAGCACAGCTCTCTGCCGCAGGCGCCAAGACCACCGATCATTTTAGTCTCATGTCGGACTCCGACCTGACGCATTTCTACGCGGGTACGGAATTCCCGGACCAGGTCTTTGACAAGTTCTCTGAAGTCGACCCGGTTTTCCGCGGTAAAGTAGAAGATCATCTTGGAACCGTCGAAAAATCTCTCAACCCGGATCAGTTTCATTAACAATTTGTGTTTGTCAACCAGATCAAG
>CAZLGM010000019.1:0-23093 GCA_964558875.1 uncultured Desulfocapsaceae bacterium | reverse complement strand
GTTGAGAACACTCTGGAACCTGAGAAGATCGTCTCCATCGAAGAGATTGATCATCTTCTCGACCCAGCCGATCTGGGCTTCCGTTATCTGGGAGAGCAGCGTCTTTTTTCTGGATGACTCCCTGATAGCAGTCAAAAAGATGGAATTAAACAGCGCAAAGGCCTCCGGTCCCTTTGGATGGCGCTTATAGTGTGAACTGTTCTTAAGAGTAAATGATCTGAGCTGGGGAATAAGCAGAGACCAGTTGCGAAAGGGATGACAGATCTCGTAAATCAGCTCTTCCAGGTTCGAATGAATCCCCTTATACTCCTTGACGATCTCAAGCAGCAACATCAGCTCACTGCTGATCTCCACCTGACCGGCGGTTTCAAGTAGATTGGCCTGCAGCGCCTTCGACTTTTCGATGGTTATGCCCTTGTTTGGGGTATTCATTCGTTTGCCCGCTGATGTTATAACGGCTTGTTGGCTTCCATATGCAGAATCAGGTCGAGCATTCTGTTGGAATACCCCCATTCATTGTCATACCAGCTCAATATTTTGACCGAGGTACCAATAACTTTAGTCGACTGAGCGTCAACAACCGATGATCGGCTGTCTCCCTGGTAATCAATGGAAACCAGCGGCAGGTCCGAATAGCCGAGATAGCGGTTGGCATTCTCCTGCAGCGCCCGGTTGACATCAGCAATGGTGACCTCCTGCTCCACCTCCATGACCGCATCAACCAGCGACACATTCGGGGTAGGAACACGTACCGCCAAACCGTCAAATTTATTCTTCAACTCGGGTATTACCAGTGAAACCGCGGCAGCAGCCCCCGTTTTTGTCGGAATCATGGACAAGGCAGCGGCCCGTGCCCGTCGCAGGTCCTGATGGGGGGTGTCCAGCAGCCTTTGATTACCGGTATAGGCATGGACTGTGGTCATCAATCCCCGTTTGATTCCAAAGTGATCCAGAATGACCTTTGCCACCGGCGCCAGACAATTGGTGGTACATGAAGCATTTGAAACTACATGATGGATTGTTGGGTCGTAATCGTCTTCATTGACACCTAAAACAAAGGTTTTCACATCACCCTTGGCAGGTGCTGAGATGATGACCTTAGACGCACCGGAATCGATATGGACTTTTGCTGTTTCATCATCGCGAAACATGCCTGTACATTCGCACACATACTCGACACCGTAGTCGCCCCAGGGGATATCCATCGGGTTGCGGTGGCTGAATACCGGTATTTCCCTGCCGTCAACAAAAATGGACTCCTCGCTGCCAGCTATGTCCTGCTCACAGATCCCCATGATAGAGTCGTATTTCAACAGATGGGCCAATGTATCGTTATCTGTCAGGTCATTAATGGCCACCACTTCAATATCACTGAAAAGAGGATCTTTGTCGATCGCGCGAAAAATTGATCTGCCGATCCGGCCGAATCCGTTAATACCGATTTTAACTGTCATAGTCGTTTCTCCTACCAACTAAAAATTATCTTCTTTCAATATCTTGTTATCGTATTTCAATTGCCTTGAAACAAACCCAAGAGATCACTGCGGTCACTTTATTTCCTCGCGACGACGGAATCAGCTTTTGTCATTGCGAGGCTATTATTAATGATTACCACCAATACAACGCTACTTCAATCTCATAATGATAGCCTGTTTATATAGCTCACCATAGCGGGAAACAACCGTCTCCCACGTATGGTTTTTCATAATCGTTTCCACTGCTGTTTTTTGTATTTCACGTATCCTGCCAGGTCTGGAACCATACAGCTTGATCGCTTTACGCATGACTTCTGTCAGTTCATCGGCCACTTGACGGTGATAGACAAAACCGGTCTGTTCATCAAGGACCTTCACCAGGCCGCCCACATAATGGACAATGGGAATATTGCCGAATAGTTGAGCAATGAAGTCGGTCAGCCCGCACGGTTCATATTCGGACGGGATGAGAAAGAAATCTCCTGCCGCATAGATTTCATTGGCCAGTTTTGGCGCGTAGCCCTGGATAAAACAGACCTTGCCTGTGTTGCCTTTTTCCTCCGCAAGCTCAATGAGCCGCTCCTCCTCCTGGGTGTCACCCGTTCCAAGCAAAACAATCTGAAAATCGTCTCCCTCGCCCTGCATCTGCTGGAGTGATTCGATCAGCAGACCGATGCCTTTCTGGCTGCTCAACCGACCGATAAAGCTGAACAACGGCAGGTCTGGTTCGTTGCTCAAGGTCCCATGCTGTCTGCCCTCGGCTATTTCACCGGTACTGTTTAATCTTTTCAGCAGATGAACCTTGCAGTCCCACTTCCCTTTCAGCACATCATCCGATCCGGGGTCAAACGAGGCTGCAAGGCCGAGCTTCTCCCCATTTACGGGAGTCAATACATCAGGATCGATTCCGTTGGTCACTCCTTCCAGGGTAACCCCTCTCTTGGCAAGCGCGTGGCCGAGCCAGCCGGTCCGGCTGTCTTCGGCTGTTTCCTGCAGTTCCACCGCATAGTTTTCACTTACGGTATTGAGCACACTATAATCAGCCGCGGCCAGAAATGGATCAAAGGCATCGTCAATACAGTTGTTGGTGATCACCCGATCCGGTAGTCCAGTGACCGCCTTGGCAAAGGGCAGATCATCGACCTCCTGATGGTAACCCAGTCCGGCGTTATGGATGGTGACCAGCATACCTGCCTTTCTGAAGTAGGCCCGATAGCCTGGATTTTCAGACACTATGGCCGGCAGCACACCTGTATGGCCATCGTGACAATGGATGACATCCGGTCTCTCACCCAAAATCATCATCAGATCAAGAGCCGCCTTCTGCAGCAGAATATTGACTGAGAAATAGTCGACATGCCCCATACCCCGCTGCTTTGATGGGTCCTGTTTCTCTTCCTGCTCGGTATAAGTATACGGTGCCAGCTTCTCAGAAAACCGTTTGGAATCCAGCAGCAGCAGGACGATATTGTCCCGTTTCAAGGTCCAGACTTTGACCCCTTCCCGTCTCTCCTGCAAGACGTAATTCATATCGACCTCATACTCGAGAGGTCTGCTTTTGTGTTGTGGGTCCCAAACCTGTTTAAGTCCGAGCTTGACGGGGTCCATCGAGCCGTACAGCGGCAAAACAACCCTGACTCTACTGCTTGCCTTTTCTGCCAGCGCTTTTGCCAGTTGCTCCACCACGTCCTTTACACCGCCGGCACCAACCAGATCGCCATACTCCCGGCTCAGCATCCAGATATTTAATAAAGAGGATTTTTTCCTGGCCATGATCTTCTCCGCCAACCTCCGTCACTATTTAGTAATCGCCTTTTGCCTGAGGAACATATCCGCCAGGGTCAACAGCACCATTGCCTCACACACTGGAACGATCCTCGGGATCGCAGAAATATCGTGGCGACCGCCGACCCTGATCGATACCGGCTCACCATCAAGATTGATGGTCTGCTGTTCTTTGGCGATGGAGGGAATCGGCTTGACAGCCACTCGCAAGACAAGCTGATCGCCGTTTGAAATACCGGCCAGAATTCCCCCGGCATTGTTACTTATAAAACCATCCGCCTTCAGGGGGTCGTTGTTTTCAGAGCCAAGCATCTCAGCTACCCGGAACCCGGCGCCGACCTCTACTCCTTTTACCGCTCCAATAGACATCAGCGCGTGGGCCAGTTCAGCTTCAAGTTTGTCGAATACCGGCTCTCCCAATCCCACAGGACATTGGGCCACAATTTCAACGATACCACCCAGCGTGTCACCCTTAGCCCGCACCTCTTTGACCCGGCTGTCGATCTTTTCGGCCGCTTTATTGTCCGGGCAGAAGTATCGGTTCTGAAATATCTGATCAAGTTCCCGTTTGTGTGTTCTAATGCCGCCTAGGGCAGCGGTATAAGCGCACACTGTTATATCGTGCTGCGCCAGAAATTGTCTGGCCACCGCTCCAGCAGCCACCCGCGCGGCCGTTTCCCTGGCTGACGCCCTGCCGCCGCCGCGGTGATCCCGGATACCGTATTTTTTTAGATAGGTTATATCCCCGTGACCAGGTCGGAAAATCTCCCGAAGATGATCATAAGACTTTGAATGGGCATCTTTGTTATAGATAATCAGAGAGATCGGGGTTCCCGTACTCCTTGGCTTCTGTTCTCCTGCCGGCGTAAACGTCCCGGAAAGGATCTCCAGACGGTCCGGTTCTTTTCTCGGGCTGGACGCTCCCCCCTGACCGGGCCGTCTCCGATCCATATCCCGCTGCAGCTTATCCGGATCAAGGAGAATGCCCGGAGGGCAGCCATCGATAACGGCACCAACACCCGTGCCGTGCGATTCACCCCAAGTTGTAACCTTGAACAGCTTACCAAAACTATTTCCTGCCATTGTCTTCCCTTACTGCCCACTGGAAAGCGGGCTTATTCTCTTTTTTCCCTAAATCCGTACGGAAATTTACTGTTCTATCTTTGGTAATCGATATACTATAAAATTCTTCAATTGTATTGTTGTATTCGACAAATGTCCTGAACCTGTAAGCACCCGTAAGAAGTACTCTTGGAATGCATTAAGATTTAAAGTGATACAGTAGAACTAATTAATGTTGTATTATATCAACTCATTATCAGTTTAGACAGCAATCTTCATCGCAGACTCATGGAAATGAATGTACTCTAACTAAAATCCACCGAATCTCTCAAATACAATCCCTTATGTAAATTGCATATTGTATGAAATCTCAGTACTATGTCAAGAACGACAAAAAAATACACCGCTCATTATTGCTTCGGTGGTAACATACAATTCGAATTCACCAGTCAGGCAGGCTCTCTGCCTTTTCCTCCAGCCCATGATTCCGATCCGCCTCATTGTTATTCTCCTGAGTATCAGTTTGACATCATGCAGCTATCGCGACGGAAGACTTGTAGTCTTTCCTCATCTTGAACAGGATACCCCTGCAAAAAGAAGCGTTTCCGAAACGCTAACCCCATTGTTTTCTGGACAACTGACTAATCTGAACCTGAACAAAAAAGACAGGGCCATGATCAACCGAGTCTTTGAGCAAAGCCCTTCTTTCCGGGAAACCGTCTGGACAAGCAGTCTTTATAACCGTAATTTTCTCATTATCCCCAGGCCCGCTTTCAAGAACCGCTCGGTCGGCATGGTTTGTCGAACAGCAGAAATGCTCCCTCAGAACAATTCCGGACAATACCGTCGATTTATCACCTGCTGTCGTATGGACAACGGTCAATGGCTGTTGTTGCGTGAACGGTAAATCTAAGCATACTCTCAAAAAATATCTTTGCTCTTTTACTTCACAATCTGCTGGAATCGCCACTCCCCATTTCCGCTCCTTCAGCAGGCAGGCACCCTGTTTTTACTGGCTAGAAACATCAGCATCTGATACCATTAAAAGAAACAGCTTACATAATATGAGGTGCCCATGAAGTCAGGAAAACTTGCCATTTCCACCAACCAGCACATGGAGCTGATCGATATCACGTCCCAGATTAATGAGATTATCGCTAAAAGCGGAGTAACCGACGGAATATGTTACCTGTTTAATCCGCATACAACTGCCGGTCTTACTATTAACGAAGGAGCCGACCCGGCCGTGAAAGAGGATATCATCGACGGTCTGAGAGAGTTCGTCCCCCTGCGATATCGATATAAGCACTTGGAAGGCAACTCGCCCTCTCACATCATGGCTTCGCTCATGGGGAGTTCACTCACCGTTTTCATCGATAACGGTCGTGCTGTTCTCGGTATCTGGCAGAAAGTTTTCTTCTGTGAATTCGATGGCCCGAGAACACGGGAAATCATGTGGAGGATCAGCTCAGAAGGCTGATATACCGGTTTGAGTTTTGACTCCCATCAGATCTGTTTTGGTCTTAACCGTGAGCAAAACGAGCGCTCCTTCTCTCTTTTTCTTCAGCTTATCGGAAACAGGGAATTGGCCGATGTTTTGGCCAAACGTCTTTCCGATGAAGAGATCGACCGTTTTGTCGCAGATTTCACTCAGCTCCTTCGTCAACACTTGACTGAAGACGAATATCACCTGCTTTTTCTTCAGGAGGAGTCTTCTCCCCACACCAAATGATCCGGGTATCGAGAGTAGCCGATGGAGGTTAAAAAAGCTCGAATCGAGCAGTATATCCGTTCCTGTCATATCATGACTCTTGGCTCTTCGGCCAAAAATAGAAGTTGGACAGCACCGGTTTTTTATGTCTATTGCTCCGGATTGTTCTATTTTTTTTCAAAACAGGATTCCACCCATATTCAGAACAGCATACAGACCGGACACGCCTCGGGCTCTATACACCACAACCCTGAAGACTGGCAGGATATCAGAGGCATTCAGATGGAAGGCTCCATTCATCCTGCAAAACAAAACGAACACTCCGCCAGGGCATTTACCCGCTACCTTGACCGATTCCCCTTTATACATAAGGACATGGGGTTGCCTTCGACCAGTCGGCTTGGATGGCTGAGAGAACAGTTTCAGGTCCGTTGGTATTGTTTTCGTCCGCAAAACATGGTTTACCTTGACAACAGTGTTCATTTTGCTTTCAAACTGAAACTTGGACCCGACCTGGAGCACTCTGAGTAAACCCTGAATCCGTGAGCACACGCTAGCACTGCATCTTTATTTGATTTAACTGACCGATATAGCTTACTATTATCGATCAGCTAAATCAAATAAAGCTACAGCACTATCGAACACTCACGGATTCAGGTAAACACCTATTTTTATGAGTTCAGTATGATCTATACATGCCTGCGAGAATGCGTCGAAGATCTTGAAAAGAACGGCCAGCTTGTCAGAATACGGGAAGAGGTTGATCCTTATCTTGAGATGGCAGAAATCCAGCGCCGGGTATATCGCGAGCAGGGTCCTGCTCTTCTGTTTGAAAATGTGAAAGGTGCCGATTTTCCTGCTTTATCCAATCTCTTCGGCACTGTTGAACGTACCGAATTTATCTTTCGTTCAACCCTGCCGCGGATTCGCCTCCTTATGCAGCTCAAAGCCAATCCCGGCCAGGCTCTGAAGAAACCCCATCGCTTCTTATCGCTGCCGCTTGCCCTTTTTCATTCTCTGCCTAAACGGCAGAATAGAAAACACGGGCTGCGAAAAACAACACTATCACGATTACCGCTTATCCACTCCTGGCCCGATGATGGCGGCCCGTTTATTACCCTGCCCCAGGTATACAGTGAAGACCCGATCAATCCATCAATTTTTCACTCAAATATGGGTATGTACCGGGTTCAGATGGGTGGCAACGACTATAAACCCGACTATGAAGTGGGGCTTCATTACCAGATCAGACGGGATATCGGCATTCACCACACAAACGCCCTTGCCAAAGATGAACCACTGAAGGTTTCCATTTTCATTGGTGGCCCTCCTGCTCATACCTTCAGTGCCGTCATGCCCCTGCCCGAGGGGATGTCCGAAGCCATTTTTGCAGGAGCGCTTGGTGGCAGACGGTTTAGATTTGCACGGGAAAATGGTTTTGTTCTTTCTCTGGATGCCGATTTCTGCATCACCGGAACGGTGGTACCTGGCCAGATCAAACCTGAAGGCCCTTTTGGCGATCATTTAGGCTACTACAGTCTCAAACATCCGTTTCCGTACCTCCGGATCGAATCGGTCTATCACCGAGAAGATGCGATCTGGCCGTTTACTGTGGTCGGCAGACCGCCCCAGGAAGATACCAGCTTCGGCCACCTGGTCCATACCATCACCAAACCGATGGTACCGGCTTCCATACCTGGCGTCGATTCGCTGCACGCAGTTGATGAGGCTGGAGTTCACCCATTGCTTCTGGCCACCGGTAAAGAGCGTTATGTTCCCTATGCAGAGAAAAGACCCATGGAACTGCTGACCCATGCCAATGCTATTTTAGGTTTTGGTCATTGTGCCCTGGCCAAGTATCTTATTATTGCCGCAAGTGACGATGAACCAAAACCCGACGTCTCTTGTGTAGAGGATTTTTTCAAGCATGTTTTTGAGAGAATTGACCTGGCAAGGGACATTCATTTCCAGACACGAACAACCATCGATACCCTCGACTATTCCGGTCGGGGGTTGAATGAGGGCTCAAAAGTTGTCCTGGCCGCTGCCGGAGAGAAAAAAAGGGAGCTGAATACCACGCTGGATGATGGAATACTGCTGCCCGAAGGTTTTACAAATCCCAGGCTGATCTTCCCTGGAGCCGTTGCCGTTCAGAGCAGACCATATCGTGATCCTTCCGAGGGCAAAAAAGATATCCAACGCTTAAGTGATCATTTCCAGGAAGTAGGCTGGAGCAACGGTCTTCCCCTGATTGTTGTTGTCGACGACAGTGAATTTGTGGCAAAGGGATTCGATAATTTTCTCTGGGTTACCTTCACCACGTCCGATCCGGCTGCTGATATCCATGGACTGTTTGCCCAAATTATTGATAAACACTGGCAGTGTGAGACTGCCCTGATCATTGATGCCAGACACAAGCCTCACCACGCGCCACCTCTGATCGAAGACCCGGAGGTGAGCAGAAAGGTCGATGGTCGATGGAACAGCTATTTTCCTGAATCCGTGAGCATTCGATAGTACTGTAGCTTTACTTGATTTACCTGATCGATAATAGTGAACTATATCGGTCAGGTAAATCAAGTAAAGATGTAGTGCTAGCGGATGCCCCGGAGGGCGAATTTCTTTTTCAGGTTAAAATAGCAGCATTCAATAATACATTATAATATCAAGATATTATGAACTTAAACAATCGTCGTCGTCACGGATTCAGATTTTCCATACCAACTGCCAAGGATATCAATGAGTAAACCGATTCGTTTGCAGAAATATATGGCCGACTGCGGTGTGGCATCAAGGAGAAAGTCAGAAGAGTTTATCAGGGATGGACGGGTTCAGGTAAACGGTAAAATTGTCACTGAGATGGGCACCCGGGTCATTCCGGGCAGGCATGTTGTTACTGTGGACGGTAGCGAGATCAGGCAAAAAACAGAACATATTTATGTGTTGCTCAATAAACCTAAAGGATATGTAACCACCCTCTCCGATCCGCAAGGCAGGCCTGTGGTCACTTCACTTATCACAGATATCGATGCCCGATTGTTCCCGGTCGGCCGTCTTGACCTTGATACCGAAGGCGCTCTACTGCTGACAAATGATGGGGATCTGGCCCAAAAAATCCAGCATCCCAAGTTTGAAGTCCGCAAGACCTATGAGGCAACTGTTTCCGGTTTGCCGGCCTCTCAAAAAATCAGAAAACTTGAATCGGGTATCGTAGTTGACGGGAAAAAAACAGCGCCGGCAAGAGTCCGTTTGAAAAAAAAACAGAAACGGACCTCAATCTTCACTATCACCATCCATGAGGGGCGAAAACGCCAGGTTCGAAAAATGTTTGCGGCCATTGGTCACCCTGTCACATATCTGCAACGAATCAGCTATGGCCGACTGACACTCGGGAATTTACCCAAGGGAAGCTATAAGAGATTGAAAATAAGCGAAATTAAGAAAATATTTTTGTAAATAATTCTTTACAAAATCGAAAATAATTGATTAAATTTGAATAGTTATCTGTTTATGTTTGAGAAACCCCAAGTGGCACCCCGTTAACTTATTGAAAACATTGGTGTTTTTGCGCACCATTGTTTTCTTTGTAACAACTGGACATTATTAACCTTTTTCGATCAACAGCTACTAGAGACACTCATTAT
The DNA here is from genome assembly GCA_964558875.1 of uncultured Desulfocapsaceae bacterium. Classification (GTDB taxonomy): domain Bacteria; phylum Desulfobacterota; class Desulfobulbia; order Desulfobulbales; family Desulfocapsaceae; genus CAZLGM01. The sequence goes on along the minus strand of CAZLGM010000019.1, from coordinate 13,416 downwards.
TCGAATGAGCCTTAAGTAGGCAGGAAGGAAGCTACTCAGAAACAGGAGTCGGGCATGAACAAATCAGAATTAATCGAAAGTCTTGCGCAGGAGATGAATCTTCCCCATCGTGAAGCCGCCGCCATCGCCAATACCATTATCGATACGATGACGGATGCGCTGACTCACGGTGACTCTATTGAGATCAGAGGATTCGGTAGCTTTGTTATCAAGAACTACAACTCCTATGAGGGTCGCAATCCCAAAACCGGAAAGAAGATAAAGGTCAAGCCCAAGAAGCTTCCTTTCTTCAAAGTCGGAAAAGATCTGCGGGAAAGAGTCAACGCCAACAGATCAAAATAGACGTTCTACTTAAGAACTGATTAAACCGGGTGGGCCTTATCAGCCCACCCGGTTATTCCGCATCCTGCCATCTACTCGACAATCTCTCCTATCAGATCATACACTTTGGTCTCAGATATCCTCACATTGACGATATCACCCGCATTGGCCTGGCCATCAGTGATATACACGCAACCATCGATATCCGGAGCCTGAAATCGGGTTCTTCCCTGGAGGAGAAGTTCCGTTTCCGGTGATAACCCTTCAACCAGCACCGGTTCGATCCTGCCGTTATATTTCTTCTGGACTTCGGCTGAGATCTCAGCCTGAAGCCTCAGAATATGATCAACACGCTCCTGGATGACAGTATCTGAGCACTGGTCGGGGAAAAATTCAGATGGTGCCCCCTCCTCATTTGTGTATCCAAAGACACCCACATGGTCGAGCCTGGTCTCTTCCAGAAATTGCTGAACCTGATCAATATCCTTATCTGTCTCACCCGGAAAACCGAGTAGAAATGTGGTCCGCAGGCTGCAGTCAGGAACAGCACTCCTGATCTTCTCAATCAACCTGTAGAGATCCTCCTGTCTGTATCGACGGTTCATCCTTTTCAGGACATCATCACTCACATGCTGAAAAGGAATATCGAGGTAGGGTACGATTCGGCCCCTTGATGCCATAAGCTCCAACAGATCCTCCCCGATACCGTCTGGATAGAGATATAACAGACGAAACCAGGGTATGGTCGTTGTTGACAGCAGTTCTTTGATCAGCGGGACGAGTTGGGCGGAGCCTTTGTCATTGCCGAAGGCTGTCAGATCCTGGGCTATCAGGCTGAGTTCTTTTACTCCCTTTTTTTCAAGATTTGCGGCCTCAACAATGAGATCGCTGATATCCCGAGACCTCAGAGGGCCTCGAATCGAAGGGATCATACAGTATGAACAGCGGTTTGAACATCCTTCTGTAATTTTCAACCATGCCCTGAAAAAGGGGGTTGACAGCTGCCTTTCCATTGCCGCATCCATCAGAAACCTCTCCGGCAACTGCACCGAAGGTTGAGATGTGTCCCCTATCAACCTCCGGATCGGAGTGACAATATCTTTGACCCCTTCGGTGCCGATGAACAGATCCACCTCTGCCAACTCTTCATGAAGTTTTTCCCTGTATCGCTGGACAAGACAGCCGGTGACCACCAGCTTCTTTTCTGGAGAATCCTTTTTAAGCTCAGCAAGGGTCAATATTTCATCGATGGCTTCTTCGACTGCCGGTTGTATAAATCCACAGGTGTTTACCAGCAGCAGATCAGCCTTTTTCGCATCTTCTTCGACTACCCAGCCATCCTTCTGCAGGCAGCCGAGCATCACTTCTGAATCGACCAGGTTTTTCGGACAACCGAGACTGACTATATGTATTCGACCCATAGCTATTCTTTTTGTAGATTCGTTAAATACTATTGACTGACACTTTTTAGCTTGTGGAAAAACTCAACCCGCTATCAATCAGGTCTTTTATGTACGATTCCGTGCGACGACGAAATCGCTTGCTGCCAAAACCGGGTTTCCAGCTGTCGCCCCACAGCAGATCTGAAACCACAAAAAGTCCGGCAACTGAGATTCTTCTGAACACGGCCGCGGCACAGAGAGCAGAGAACTCCATATCCACACCAATTACATCGAAATGATTGTGCAGAACCTTTAGGTGAGATCTACTCTCCCGAAATGGTGCATCGGTGGACCAGATTTTCCCCTGATGAAAGTTGGTTTGCTCACTGTCCAGAAAATGCTGAAGCTCCATTACCAAATGATCATCGGGCCCACATTCATCTTCACAGTAATAATTTGAAGTGCCTTCACCCGACAGAGTGCCCTTTGCAAGAACCAGATCTCCTATGCCGATTTCTTTGTCCAGACTGCCGCAACAGCTGACAACAATAATCTTCTTGGCACCGAGCGCCACCAGTTTTTCAAAACATATGACAGCCATCGGCGCACCTACAGCCGGACCGGCGACAAAATATCTTTCAGCAGGATCGACAATGAGCGTGGAATGAAAAAGGGACCGTTTTTCACCTCCACTACTCAGCAATCTTTCTGCAGCAAACCTGGCCTCCTGTGGGTTAGGCAGCAACAGGCCAGTGGCCGGCAGTAGTTTTTCACTTTTTCCCCTTCTCGGATGAATTATACAATCATTATTCAGATGATAGTGGTTCATTTATTCTTTCTGGTTGCTGATGATTCCCAGCCTTGACAGGAGGCTAGACTGACAAACCGACAACACCTCGTATCAGGCTGAGTATTATGGGTAATCAAATATCTTTTTTTAATTAATTTTGAGCTTGTTTGTTCTCCTAAAAAAACCAGCCGTTAATAACCGCCATTACCATATCCCTTTTATACCTTCAAATCTAACAAAAGTCTCACTTCTGTCAGATTCAATTGCACATGATCGCTATCTGTGCCATCATGATAGTGCGGTTTCAGGCACGAAGTGGGTTATCAGAACCCGAACTAGTAACATTCCTACTAGAGGAGGAAGAATGGAACTCAAAGAACTGAAAAAACTCCTCGCACGGCTCAGCCTTGCCGGCCTCATCGCTAGTGCGGGAGTAACAATGGCCGGCTGCTCGAGCGACAGTGACAGCGGAAGTAGCTGACCCAGCTCTACCGGTGGATCCAGCACAACATCTTCAAGCAGCAGCTCCACTTCGACAAGTGGCAGCAGCTGAAGCTGATCGCTGACAAGCACGGGCCGTGCTTGAACAACATGACCGGCCAAGGCCTCCCGCTTTGGCCGGTCTTTTTCATTTTGAACACATTCTATGAAAGCTTCCTATTCGATTTCGATTTCACTCGCCCAGAAACATACCAAAACCGATATCCACAAAGAATTGCAGCAACTGTCCATACCCTTCCCCCAATGGCTTGAGACCCATGGACAGATCGACGACCTGCCGCCCTACCTCTCAGAAGTTGTCAGGCTGGAAACAGCTATCGAAGAAGTCCGGACAGACCCGACTTCGATCAGTCGATTGCAGGATAACTGGATTGTCAATCCTTCTTTGAAACTTGTTACCACAACTTTTACCAACCTGGTGCCGCTTCTGCTCGGTGAGGGTGACAAGGAGAATAATATCGTTCCAGGCGGGGAACATATCCTCATCTGGCGGCGAACTGATGACGAAATACGCTTCAAAGTCGCCGAAGAACATGACCTGCTGGCCCTCAAACTGGTGGCCGAAAACATCAACCTGGAGAAAACGGCTGAAATCGAACAGACTCAGATTGGCCTTTTCGATAGAGCACTTACACTCGGCAATGAGGAGCAGATCATTCTCAGACCGGAAACCAGATTGATACGAAATCCGGCGATCTTCTCAACCTCTGAATTTGTCGATAAATCAAAGCTCAAAAGCAACAGTTTCACACTCCAGTGGCACATTACCCAGGCCTGCGATCTGCACTGTAAACACTGTTACGATCGCACCAGCAGAAAAGCTTTGCCGCTTGACGAAGGCATACGGATCCTTGATGACCTTCGCACCTTCTGCAACCAGCGTCATGTCGGCGGCCATGTCACCTTTACTGGTGGCAATCCGCTGCTATACCCTCATTTCAAGGAACTCTATCAGGCAGCGGCAGACCATGGATTCGAACTGGCAATCCTGGGTAACCCCGCTTCAAAGGAGACCATGGCTGAGTTGACAGCCATCAAACCGATGAAGTTTTTCCAGGTCAGTCTGGAAGGTTTAGAACAGCATAACAATGATATCCGTGGCAAGGATCATTTCAAGAATATCCTGAACTTCCTGGATATTCTTAAAGAACTGGATATTTACTCCATGGTGATGCTCACCCTGACCAGGGCCAATCAAGATCAGGTCCTCGAACTTGCCGAACTGCTCCGGGACAAGGTGGACCGGTTTAGCTTTAATCGGTTATCCATGGTCGGTGAAGGGGCAAGCCTGCAACCCATTCCAACCGATAATTATCGTGAGTTTCTTGCCGATTATGTCAAGGCCTCCATTGATAATCCATCAATGGGATACAAGGACAATCATTTAAACACCCTTTTTACCCAGGAAAAGCAGGATATCATGGGTGGCTGTACCGGATTCGGCTGTGGGGCAGCCTTTAATTTTATTACCCTGCTGGCAGAAGGGGAAGTACATGCCTGCCGCAAGTTGCCATCCTACCTGGGTGATATCACCAAACAGTCTTTTTCTGAAATTTATGACTCCGCGATCAGTGAAAAATACCGGAATGGTTGCTCGGCGTGTAATAATTGTCCGACCAGACCTGTCTGTGGCGGCTGCCTGGCGGTAACCTACGGCCTTGGTCTTGATATTTTCAAGGACAAGGACCCGTATTGTTTTGCCGATCAAAGCTGACCCGAAATAACATACAATTATAGAGATCGCCACAGTCGCTTTGCTCCTTCGCGACGACAGTCCAGGCTTTGTCGTTACAAGGAGGAAAACGACAAAGTAATCTATTGGAGTACTTTCTGAGTGGTAACGAATCCCGGCACCTTGTAGACAGCCGGACGGATCATCTCTCTGTTAATTATATTAACCCCGAACGCCAGAGCATTCGCTAGCACTGCATCTTTGGACGATTGAACCATACGATTATAGTAGAGCCTATATCGTATGGTTCAATCGTCCAAAGATGCAGTGCTAGCGGATGCTCACCCAAATAAAAAGGGCCGCGGATCTAAAAAAGATCCGCGGCCCTGTCGTTCCAACTCTGTGGATTCGACTACACTAGCCAAGCAATGGGTTGGCGTACAGCAGAATCAGAGAGATAACGAGTCCGTAAATGGCGATTGATTCGGCAAGAGCCATACCGAGGATCATGAAAACCATCAGTTTGGGCTGTACTTCAGGGTTACGGGCAAGGCCCATGGTGGCTCCCTGGCCGACCGAACCGATTCCGATACCCGCTCCAAGACCGGCAAGACCGATAGAAAGTGCGGCACCAACACAGATCAACGCTAGTTGAATATTTCCTTCCATGATATTTCTCCTTACTGTTTAATTGAAGTGGCCTTCTTCTTGGCACCCGCAGCAGTGCGCTTGTAAACGGGTGCTCTATGTTATTTCTAACTCAAATTAATGAGCGTGTTCCTGCGCCTGTGAAATGTAGACAACGGTCAACAGAACAAAAACCATGGCCTGGACAAGAGAGACCAGAACGCCGAGCAGCATGATCGGCAGTGGTGCGAAAAAGGCTCCTGCCAGCATGAAGAGGATACCCAGCAGGGTTTCCTTAGCCATGATGTTTCCGAAAAGTCGAATGGAGAGCGACAGCAGACGGGCAAAGTTACTGATCAGCTCGATGGGCAGCATCAACGGTATCAGCCACCACATTGGTCCGATAAAATGTTTGTAGTAATTAAGGCCATGGGCTCTGAAGCCGATGATATGATGGGTGATCCAGACAATAATAGTCAGCGCCAGCGTTGTGTTGATGCTTGCCGTCGGCGACATGAATCCGGGGATTAGGCCGATCAGGTTGGCCACCGCAATATACAGAGCAAAAGTGGCGATCATGGGAAACAGTTTATCCGTCATCTCGCGGCCCATATTATCGGCAAAGAATCCGTCCATACCACCGATGATGATTTCCCAGAAATTCTGGCCGGAACCGGGAACCATCTCCAGATTGGACAGTGTCATCTTGGCAACGATCACCAGAAAGGCCATAACCAGCCAGGTGTAGGTCATATAGGGCGCGCAAAGCTGTTCGAGCAGCCCGTGACCGACAAACCCATGGGGAACGGGGAGTCCCAGCTTTTCAAGAATTATTGAGATAAACAGTATCGGATGTTCCATAATTCCTCCTAGCTTCCGCTACCTGAAAAAGTAGCGTCTGGCAACGCTTGCCGCAGTAAACGTGATTGTAAACACCATGGTTGACAAACCGATTATCAGACCAAAGACATTTGCTTTGGCGCTCTTAATGAGCAACAGCAGTACAATGCCGATGACGATAATCCGCAACCAGAACCGAAGAATAAATCCGGTTTTGGTTCGTTTTGTTTTTATTTTCTCCTCCGCCGGTTTTCCCTCCTCCTCTTTAATTACCGGAGTGAGCGACTCGACGAAGCCCATCACATCTTTATGGGAAGAGATGAAACTGACAATGGAAATTACCCCACCGACCAACACCGGCCAGGCGAAAGACCATGACTTCAGCCACCATGCTCCCAGGGTCAGGACGGCGAGATAAATCCAACTGATAACCTGCATCTTCTGCAGAGAGAATAATTCTTCGTCCACCTGACACCAACTAACTATTTGTTCTTCTCCCGCTTGAGCAGATCAAACAGGCTCTTAAAACCGGCCGCTATTCCAAATGCCAGCCCGATAAATGTAAACCAGGGACTGGTAGAGCCGTCAAAGACCTTCTGATCAAGCAGAATACCGCCACCCAGACCGATAAAAATTGAAGCGACAAAGGTGATGCCAATGTGGCCGTATTGGCCAAGAAGCTGAATAAATTCATTTTTCACACTCCCCATTTCACCACCTCACTGACGACACAGGCGACTGTCTATAACATAAATCTTGGTAGCATGACACACCGTGAAAGTCAATCAATTTTTGGCATTTAGGCCAATTTTTTGAATGACCATTCAGTCATTTCAGCCGCTTTTTCCAGCTGCTCACGGGTATGGGCCGCCGACACAAAAGCCGCCTCGAACTGAGACGGAGCCAGATAGATTCCCTGCGATAACATCTGACGATAATGAGTACCGTACTTATCGGTATCGGATTTCATGGCCGAATCGAAATCGGTCACCGGTTCTGTGGTGAAAAAGCCTGTCATCAGAGAACCGACCCGGTTCAGGGTGACATCTATTCCTGCTGAAACGGCGGCTCTTTCAAGCATGGCTGCAAAATCGGCTGCTTTTGCATTGAGTTCGTCATAAAAACCATCCCGGCCAAGCAGTTTCAATGTGGCGATTCCCGCGGCCATGGCCAGAGGATTACCGGACAGGGTGCCAGCCTGATATACAGGGCCGTCGGGAGCAATGTGATCCATGATCTCCCTCTTACCGCCATAGGCTCCGACGGGAAGTCCACCACCGATGATCTTACCCAGACAGGTCAGATCAGGTGTGACATTATAATATTCCTGAGCACCGCCATAGGCCAGACGGAACCCGGTGATCACTTCATCAAAAATCAGGACAACACCGTGTTCTGCTGTCAAATCTCTTAACGCCTGGAGGAAACCGTCAGCCGGGGGGACACAACCCATGTTGCCACCCACCGGCTCAACAATGATACAGGCGATATCATCACCCTGTTCCGTAAGGGTTTTGGTCAGTGTGTCCACATCGTTATACGGAATGGAAATGGTGTTTTTCACTATGTCATCAGGAACACCGGGGCTGCCGGGAATACCAAGGGTGATCACGCCGGAACCGGCCTTAACAAGAAACGAATCGGAATGGCCATGGTAACAGCCATCGAATTTAACCACCTTTTTCCTGCCGGTATATCCCCTGGCCAGTCGCACTGCACTCATGGTTGCTTCGGTTCCCGAGCTGACAAAACGAACCTTTTCGATGGAAGGAACGGAATCGACAACCAGGGAGGCAAGTTCAATCTCCGCGGGAGTCGGCGCCCCGAAACTTGTTCCATTCACGGCTGCCTGCTGTACAGCATCAAGTATCTCAGGATGGGCATGTCCCATGATCATCGGACCCCATGATGAAACGAAGTCAATATATTCATTGCCGTCCACATCAAATATAGAAGAACCGGATGCCTTACTGATAAATAACGGATCGCAGCCTACCGACTTACACGCCCGCACCGGGCTGTTGACCCCGCCCGGAATTACTTCTTTTGCCTGCTCAAACATTTTCCTGGAAGTGGTTGTTTCCATTCCCCCTCTCCTCTATGTATTTTGGTTTATATTTTTCTTTCCTGAATTGGTAAGTATTCTCGTTTCATTTTTGACCGTTGCCTGGCAATAGTACAACCTGTTTACGGTCTGCACCAGCAGCGGCCAAAGTCCGCAACTATAGCACGGAGGAGGAATGAGTGTCAAACACCATCGATTCACTTAAGGCTACCTTAAACAATAGCCTTTCAGAGTCTACGCTTACCTCGCCCAAACTCTTCTTTGTGAGAGTAACTTTATCCTCGGAATATCATCTATATGGTTGTGATAAAATTTCTTTCACACCTCGATTTTGAACAAAAATGCTGATTTTTAAAGGCACCCTTAAAACGGACAATATTTTGCTTGTCAGTCAAAAAAGCAGCAGGTATGCTATGGGGCGACAGTGTCGCTGCACTTGTCGTCGTCAAAATAACAATATAAAAATATTAATCGCTTTTACTGTATAGAAAATTATTCCATTGAAAAGGAGATAAACCATGTCTAGTGAAAAAGTTATTCACGTGACCGACGCAGAGTTTGAAGAAAAAATCAGTTCAGATGTCCCATGTTTGGTTGATTTCTGGGCTCCGTGGTGTGGCCCCTGTAAGGCTATTGGGCCGCTGATCGACGCCCTTGCCGACGAGTACGAGGGCAAAGTGACTATGATGAAGATGAATGTGGATGAAAATACCGGCACACCCGGAAAATTCGGGATCAGGGCCATTCCCACTCTCATTCTTTTCAGGAAAGGTGAAGTGGTTGACCAGGTTACCGGTGCCATCGGTAAAAACCAACTGGTTGATCTGATCAACAAAGCTCTGTAAGCATTCTCTCTTACTAGTCTTTTTCCAACCGGACCGACCGGTCCGGTTGGAAGTCACACACTTGCTCTTCAGGTATGATAACACAACACCACTCACTGGTCATTCTCGGCGGTGGTCCGGCGGGGTTGACCGCAGGTCTCTATGCTGCCAGAGCCCGGATTGACCATCTCATGATAGAAAAAGGAATTGCCGGAGGTCAGGTGCTGCTGACCGACCAGGTGGATAACTATCCCGGTTTTCCTCAAGGAATTTCCGGATTTGACCTGGTCAATCTTATGACAGAGCAGGCTGATCGTTTTGGACTCAACACCCTGACGGCTGAAGTAACCCGTGTTGATCTAAGCGATCCCGCTTTAAAAAAACTGTTCCTGGACAATGGCGATTCGATCAGCTGTGACAGCCTGATCATCTGTACTGGCGCCACTCAAAAAAAGCTTGATATTCCAGGTGAAAAAGAATTCGTCGGCAAGGGTGTCTCCTATTGCGGCACCTGTGACGGTCCCTTTTACCGGAACATGCATGTGGCTGTTGTCGGCGGCGGCAATACCGCAGTCCAGGAGGCAGACCATTTGACAAAATTTGCCTCCAGAGTGACACTGATTCACCGCCGTGATGAGTTGCGGGCAGAAAAGATTATTCAGGAAAATTGTTTTGCCAACGAAAAAGTAGACTATCTCTGGAACAGTCATGTCAGATGTATCGAGGGCAAAGACGGTGTTGAACGGCTTTTTATTGAGAATAATGACGGCAACAAATCAACCATTGAAGTTGATGGAATTTTTATTCTTATCGGCGTCAGCTCCAACAGCACCATGTTCTCCGCCGACCAACTGAAAATGGACGATGATGGCTTTGTTCTTACAGACAATAAAATGCGAACCTCGGTGCCCGGCGTTATGGCTGCCGGTGACATCAGGGACAAAGAGGTTCGTCAAATCGTATCGGCGGCAGGCGATGGGGCAACGGCAATAGTTGCCGCTGAGAACTATTTCGCCTCCCTACCAAAGTGAGATAATTATGGAAACCCAGACCTCTTTTTACAACAGATTCGTTCTCTTTGGCCTGACCCTCACCATTCTCCTGCTACCGGGATGTGCCACCATTAAGAAAACATTCGATTTTTCCGATGATGAAGAGATCGATGTGAGCAAGACAGTTCAGGACCTGGCTATTAAAGGACTGGATGAATACAATGTCGGCGACTATCACCAAGCGCTCGAGTATTTCAATAAAATCCTGGACAGGTATCCCTTCAGTGAACAGGCCAAACTGGCTGAGCTGAAGGCGGCCGACTCCAACTATTATATGGAAAAATATACCGAGGCGCTTGCCCTCTACGAAGCCTTTGAAGAGCGGCATCCGACCAATGAGGCGATCCCATATATCCTCTTTCAAAAAGGCATGTGCTATTATCAGAATATCAGCACTGTTGACAGGGACATCACCCCTGCCAAAAAGGCCATCCGAAGTTTCAAGCAGCTGTTGAAATCCTTTCCGAAATCACCTTATACCGCTGAAGCTCAAGCCAAGATCAACGCCGCTAAGAACTTTATGGCCAACCATGACTTTTTTGTCGTCAAGTTCTACCTGCGTACCGACAAGAAAAGCCAGGCCATTGCCCGATTGAAGTATGTTCTTGCCGTCCACCCCGATGCCCAGATTGCTCCAAGAGCACAGAAGTTATTGGACCAGCTTGAAGCCGACGAATATGAAGAGAACACCTTTGGTGACTGGTTCAAGGATTTGTCACTGCCCGACTGGATGCTCTTTTTCAAGAGCGACAAGAAGAAATAGAGGCAAACAACCACACCTACTATCTGAGACGACACTCTCAGGTGTGATCAGGGGAATTTAGACTATACCGCCTGGATCTTGGCGAAACTCTGTTCAGGCCCAAGAGAGACCTCCATCGCCCTGACCGGACAGACCGGGACACAGAGGCTGCAGCCGGTACATTTCTCCGGGTCAAAGAGCACCTCCATTGTCTGGCGATCAATTGACAGGGCATCAACCGGACAGATTCCCGTGCAGGCGCCGCATTGAAAACACTTCTCGTCATCGCGATAAATGGCTGCTGCCAGACGCTTGACATCGACCCCGAATGACTTGAGAAAGTCTACACTCGATCGCACAATCCCCTTCGGACCCTTGAGCTCCAGGATCATCATCCCTTCCCGCTGGGGAAGAATATCCGCTTTGAGGATATTGAATTCAACATCATATTTCTTGGCCAGTTGATAAATAATCGGCTGGTCACATGTTACTTTCGGAAAGCCCAAGATATAAATATGGTCGTACATTATTTTTCCTCATCGCTTATGAATTTATTGGCGGCCTGATCTAACCTATGGAGCATCTCATCCAGAGGTCTGTCAGTATCAATCCTCACCAGTTGATCTGCCCCCAGTTCATCGGGTAATTCGAATCGCTCTTTCTGTTTCAGGTAAATCTCCCATCGCCCGTCGGAAACCGCTTTGGGGTCTTTTGCCCTCAACTCCATTCTTTCTTTTAAAACAGTTTCCGCACAAAAACAGTAAAAAAACAGCGGTCTGAAATTACCAAGTTTGCTGAATACCAGATCCCTTTCCCGGCGAGACTGATAGGAGCCGTCCAGCACAGCGCCCTGGTAGTGTCCATCTGTTAAATCCGCCTTTACCAGACGGATCAGCTCATCATATGTTTTCCTGGAAAACTCAGCTGTATATATACCCTGATCGACCTCTTCCTTTCGACTTATTTCCGGGGTCAGACCGGCAAGTTTTTTACGCACCACATCGGAGTTGTGGTACGAATAGCCATGCTGATTGGCCCAGCGCGATGCCAGGTAGCTTTTACCGCTGGCGATCATGCCGAAAAAAATAAAGAGTCGTTTTTCCCCTTTCATTGTCAGACTCCGGCATACCGCCCGGCCAATTCAAAGTACTTTTCTGCCTGTTGTTTACACATATTTGCCGTCTCTGCATCCACAGCCGGATCGGCTGCGGTGAAGAGCCCTATCTTACCGCGGACATAGGCTCTGTAACATTTATAAAAATCCAGCATTTCCACCAGGGTGTCATCCCCAGCCTTTTGAGCATATCGATCAACGGTATAGTTGGAAAACTGAGGCAGATCGTGATAGTCAAGATCCATGGCCAGAAAGGCGATATCCGCGGCCACATCCGAATAGCGGAAACGTTCGTTAAACTCGATACAGTCAAATATATGAACCGTATCTCCAAGACAGATATTTGCCGAATACAGGTCGCCATGACAGTCACGGATACGCCCTTGGTCGATCCGGCTGTCAAACAACTCTTCCTTTTGCAGAAAAGCTTTGGCATACGAGCTGATCCCATTAAAACGTGACCGGCTCAGTCCTCCTGTACCGATAAAGCTTTTGGTTTGTTCAAAATTCCCAAGAACATTTACCGCCACAGCTTTTGCCCGGCCAAACTCTCTGATGGACTCGTTGCCATCGGCACTCTGATAAAAAGGGACCAATCGGTCGATTATCCGGTCCAGGTCATTCTCTTTCAGCTCGCCCCGGCCAATGACATTTACCATCATCATCTTTTCTTCCATCCTGGCCATCTTGACCCCATACTCGATAATGTCACCTTCGCCGTTCAGCGAGAAACCATCATCAGTAGTACATACGGTTATCAGATCCAGATAGATATCGGGGCAAAGCCGTCTGTTGAGCTGAAGTTCCTGTTCACAATAGAATTTTCGTTTTTCAAATGTCGAGAAATCAAGAAAACCGAAATCAACCTCTTTCTTCAGTTTATATACATACTCCCCCGCAATCAGCACATAGGAAATATGAGTCTGAATCAGGCTCACCTCTTCTGGACGATGGGGGTAGCTTGCTGGATCGAGCAAAAACCTGATATGATCCGGCAGATTGGTGTCAACCACGTAAACTCCTTACTTTAAACTGGTCCCTCTGTCTTCGCCTCATTCAATTAATCGCTAATCGACGAAATGCAGCATGTTACCAGAATCTCCTGTTTGAGTAAACAACCATGCGCAAAACGAATGGTTTTGATTCCTGACAGAGCCGGAGTCTTTTACAGCTTGCAGTTAAAGTGCTGAATTATAGTAAACGGTGATATTACTTTACCTTCCTTTTTCTCCATGCTACAGTTGCTGTTCTGAAGCCGCTGGTTAATAGGCTTTCCGGCTCTATTCACACCTAGGCGCCATCACCTGGCCGCATTCCTCATGAACATTGTGTCAGTTTGTCGGAATGCTCTGGAAATGTGGGCAAACCCTCTGCTTTTCAACTCGAAAATGGACAAGAACAAACTCTTTCAACTTCTTACCGATGTCAGCCAGGGCCGGTGCGACGTTAAGGATGCTGCCAAGGTTATCAGCGATCTGCCGATGGA
>CAZLGM010000018.1:0-23139 GCA_964558875.1 uncultured Desulfocapsaceae bacterium | reverse complement strand
ACTCAATCCAGGTAATTGAGAAAGATTCTCGAAAACCTTTTCCGAATTGAGAAAATCGGTTAATTTTATTATTTGTAATTGATATTAATAAATACCCCATTCAAGTAATGTATTCCATCATTGGAGAATTTATATGGATAGTTCACAATTTCTAGGTATTACCACCTTTACCTATCTCCTCTCCGCGCTCTTGTATATCGGTCTTTTTGTGTTCAAAGCTCCTAAAATCGGACCTTTTGCGACAGGTTTCACGGTTCTGGCGTGGTTGATTAATACCATAGGCATCGGATTACGGTGGTACGAATCGTATCAGATGGGAATCGGTCATGCGCCGCTCACCAATATGTATGAATCTGTTGTATTCTTTGCCTGGACCATTGTCATTGTCTATCTGGTTCTTGAATGGAAGTTCAAGAACAGGGTCATCGGCGCTTTTTCCCTGCCCTTTGCCGCACTGGCAATGGCATACGGCGCTCTCGACCCTAACATTAATCGCCATATCAGCCCGCTGGTTCCGGCTCTGCAATCGAACTGGCTGATCGCCCATGTCATCACCTGCTTCATCGGTTATGCCGCCTTTGCCATTGCCGCTGGTCTTGCCATCATGTACTTGATTAAGAACAGGAGTAAAAATAAGGACAACGAGCAGAGCCTGATCGGTTCTCTCCCCTCACTCAAGATCCTCGATGATATCATTCATAAGACTATGGTTTTTGGTTTTATCTGGCTGTCTGTCGGTATCATTACTGGAGCCATCTGGGCCAATTCAGCCTGGGGTACGTACTGGAGTTGGGATCCGAAAGAGACATGGTCACTTATTACCTGGTTTGTTTACGCGATCACGCTCCATGCACGATACACGCGAGGCTGGGGCGGAGTCCGTATCGCCTGGCTCTCACTTGTCGGTTTTATTTCCGTAATCTTCACTTACTATGGTGTTAACTTCCTGCTGTCAGGGCTGCACAGTTATGGCTCAAGTTAATGACACATTTACTTGACATTGGCCCCGTAAACTAATAATACAGTGTGGTACTTATCTATTTTATTCAAGCGAAGACCCGGTAATCGGTTATTATCAAAATACAATTCTTAAAGAAGGAGTGTAACATGCTGAAAAAAATGACGATCGGCGTTTCCTTACTGGCCTGTCTCTGTTTTGGTTTTGTCAGCCTGACAACCGCTGCCAAAGATCAGGGTAATGGTCCTGAGAAGATGACTCTCAAGACAACCAAAGACAAAGCCAAAAAGACTAAAATTGTTAAAGACTTTCCCCATAGAGCACACCAGGAATTTGTCAAGCAAGACTGCGGCAAGTGTCACCATGGTAAAGATAAAGACAACAAGCAGACCCCATATGTCAAAGGTATGAAGATCGAGAAGTGTGATTCCTGTCACTTCAAGGGGTCAGGTATGCGTGCCAAGAAAGACAAGGCCAAGAAACTTCCTAAGCTGGATACCTATAAAGATGCGGCCCACGCCAACTGTAAAACCTGCCATAAAGAACAGAAGAAGAAAAATCCCGAGCTGAAGAAGAAGTGGAAGAAATGTCTGCCGTGTCACATCAAGAAGAAAAAGAAGAAATAAACACGACAGCAAATGTATAAAAAAAGGGCGCTCAAGAAATTGAGCGCCCTTTTTTATTGTATACCAAAGAATATTGAACAAGAAATGACGAATTAAAAGGCCTGTAATGCGTCAGTCATCATCAGACTTTTCACATGAATTTCAATCGGTATGCATCTTTGAGATATCACCAATCTGAAGGATCAGCTCTCCGATTGCTGTTAACAGATTCAGAGGCCCTGATTCGGCTGATAGAGTCATTGACGTCGTCAAATTCTGGGCGACATGGTGCGGGCCGTGCATCACCGAGATACCGGAACTACAGCCTTTTCATCGTTATACTGACAATGCCACGGTTATCGGCGTGAACTTCGAGGCGATCGATCACGATGCGCTGAAGAGCTTGGTATCCAGCTTCGGCATCACATACCCCATGGTGCAGGCGGGTAACGAACCCCTGATACCCTTCGACCCGCTCAAAGGCTGCCTTCGACATTCCTGGTTTGCCCGGAAGGCAGGTTCTCTGGTGGCACTGTCGGACCGGTGGACTGTACCTGGCATAACCGGCAGACCCGTTCCGACGTGGGCTGTGCCAAGCAGGGGGAATAGAAACTTTATTCTTCACGGGAATCCCGTGTTTCACGCAGCAGATTGAAAACCAGCAGCCCGAATAGGCCGCTGTAAATGTAATAGGTTTCAAACAGGTCGCCACCCGTTCTCATCACCAGAAAACCACCAAGCAGCAAGGCCGTGTGCACCATCCAGCGTTTGATGGGGGAAACCCAGAGCAACCAGACCAGGACGGGCAGGGTTGTCCACAGCACGCGAGGCAGAAAATCCCGAACTATCCAAGTGGACTGAAATCCCAGGACATCACCGAAGAAAATCCCCCAGTTCTGCATCTGACCCACCGACAAAAACATGAGTAGAACAAAGCCGACCAGCCATCGGACTTTTCCTGACCTGAAGTGGTGGTGGACACAATAAAACGCGGACAGCGTGTAAGCCAGCATTGGAAACCAGTAGGCGGGATTGCCTCTGCTGGGATCCCAGAGATAGGGCATCCAAAAAACGGTAATGCACAGATGTAGAACAAAACACACAAACACAAATTCGCGAACTCTATACAGTACGAAGGGATCGACAATAATGGAAACTTCCCGCAGTCTGGAACTGGTGGCATGACCCAGAGCAAGCACACCGGACAAGAGAAGCAGGGTTTCGGAGAGTAATTCCATCCCTTCCTCTATGACATGACGGTTCTGAATGACAAAGCTGTCCCTGAATAGATCGATGTCGCCCAGATGTTCCATGCCTGCAACAGCGACAAACATGGCCAGACTGACCAGAATCAGTACTCCGCTCAATCGGTAGTTCGGCAGAAGCAGACAGCGGCCGACGGCAAACAGGAATGCCGCCCCTCCCACCAATGCGAAAGGCAGCAGGGCCCACCAGCCACCCAGGGCGCTGACTCGCTCGTGCAGGGAACCGGTTTCGTCGACGGACAAGGCCAACACCACGGCGGCCAGAAACAGCCACATCACCCGGTCCCCTATTCCGTTCGAGTCAGGACTTCCCATGCGTTAAAACAGCAGGCCTGCCGTCATCAGGCAGAACCCGGACCACCAGACCGCAATATTGTTCTCCCTGATGAGGTTGAGATGTCGAAGCCATGGTGCGCGATGGAACTCACTGAATTCGACGTAGAGGTAGATCATGGTCAACAGAAGCAAGTGAATGACCGGTACCCACCACCACCAATTGAGTCCCCTGATCCGGTGAACTGCAGACGATTGACTCATGACCTTTTTACCCCGGATGGTCTATCGACGGGCGCGAGTACCAGGAACAACGACCAGAACAGCTGCCAGTAAATAATTGCACGTATCATGTGATTGCGGCGGGCTACGGATGCCGCGCGGGTCTCCCGGCCGGTGTCGATGGGTATCTTAAGCCAGACATGTTTCCGGGCGGGTCCAATCGCGAGGCTATTGTTTCTGACAGTCAGTGTGCGTCCGGCACTTGGATTGAGCAACTCGATTTGCTCAAATCTGGACCGGTCGAATCGTTCAATTACGCTGGAGTCGAAGCCGAGATAGTTCATCAGTTCCAGTGAGACTATCCCGAATCCAATGGCATGATGGGGTTTCAGAAGCAAACGCACCGCATCGGCGGAATTGCCGGAAACCGGGGAATGCAACCGGAACTCGGTGGTTTTGGTGCTATCTTGATGGTGCACATGATGAAAGTGCTGGGTGCGTTCGTTCAGCCGGGCACCGTTTTTGTCCAGGGCGTAAATACCCACCTTAGTTGGAGAGCGGACTTTGCTCATGACCAGGTGAATGCCGTTGACATCCGGGATTGCGAGCAGGATGGCTGCAACCAGCAACAGGTTCGTCATGATCCAGTTCGATCTTACCGCACCGCTCACGCTGCGCAGGAAGAGACCCAGAAAGCAGGTTGTGGTCATCAGCCAGACGCCGAAGATAAGCAGATTGTTGTAGGTGCTGAAGTATTGCAGGCACAGGTACAGTGCGACCAGGTTGAGGGCCAGGGTCAGCCACCGGGCCGGTTTGCCGTGCGCCACACCCTTCGCCCCGTGTATGAGTCTGACGGGCGGAATCACCGCGGCGACGGTCAATGCCAGCAACATCAAGCCCTGGGCCAGTTGCCAGGCCTGCATCGCGAACAGCATGGCTGCATAAAAAAGAAGGGCTGCAAGGAACATGGATATGGAACCCTCCGGGAACCCGTTGTTCACCTGCTGCCTCAACCGGGTCGATGATGCTTCCTGTGTCATGCCGGAATCGATTCCGAGGAGAGTTTGGCGGAGGCGGCAAACTCGGGTGAAGGGGCAATATGTTGTGGTGTTGTTATCATGGGTTTTCCCACGCGGGCTGGATAAGTGATAAGCAATTGCTTTTCACCTCCTCCCCCAGACGGTCAGAATTGGGATTTTGAAACCGGAAATGTCGCCCAATGAGGTATGAACAGGGACAAAAATGTTTCAAATTATTCGCTGTGCATCCTGGAAATATCACCAATCTGTATGATCAGATCACCTACGGCGGTCAGCAGGTTCAAACGATTTTTCCTGACAGTCATATCATCCGCCATAACCATCACATCATCGAAGAAGCTGTCAACCGGCTCTTTCAGCTGCATCATTGTTTGCAAAGCCTGTTGATATTCTCCTTTTTCAAGAAGAGGCGACATCTCATCCGCCACCTGATCAAAAACGTGTTTCAGATTACGCTCCTGCTCCTCTGCAAAGAGATCCTCATCGATCGCAGTGGACCGGTTGTCTTTGGTGATATTGCGAATACGTTTAAACGATGAGGCCAGAACGGGGAATGCCTCTTCCGTTTTTATCGCTTCAAAGGCCCTGATTCGGCTGATGGAGTCATTGACGTCGTCAAATAAAACGGAAGTAACCGCATCAACAGCTTCCTGATCACTGCCGGCTCCAACCTGATCATTGACAAACCTGCCTTGAATAAAAGCAATTATACGATCAACCGTTTCACCGGAAGCGTCAACCTTATCGCCATACAATGCCAGCGCTTTGTGAATCACTTCACTCAGCGACAACGTGAATTCCTTCTTCTCAATAATGTGCAGACAGGCAAGGGAAAGGCGCCTTAATCCGAATGGATCGGCAGTTCCGGTGGGAACCTCGCCAATACCGAAACAGCCGGCAATGGTATCAAAGCGGTCAGCAAGACCGACCAGGGCCCCAGCCATACTTGAGGGGAGTTCGGCACCTGCCCGTTTAGGCATATAGTGCTCCTGAATAGCCAGAGCTACGGTTTCCGGTTCTCCATCATTGACAGCATAGGCTGCACCCATAGTACCCTGGAGGGATGGAAATTCGCCAACCATGTCACTTAGAAGATCGGTTTTGCAAAGCCTGGCGGCTTTGGCTGCGTCGTCCTTTAACTCCGGTGCGAGTTTTTCCGTCAACATTGCGGTCAACTTGGCAATCCGCTCATTTTTCTCCAGCATGGTGCCCAGTTTATTCTGGAAAATGATTCCCGAAAGAGCATCATAACGATCGTCCAGACGAATTTTCCTGTCCGAGTTGAAGAAAAAGAGGGCATCTTCCAGACGTGCCCGTAGAACCCGTTCATGACCGATCCGGGTAAGATCGGTATCCACCACCCTGGTATTATTCACAGCAACAAAGGCGGGCAGTAAACTGCCATCACCGTTTACCACCGGAAAGTACTTCTGATGCTCGCGCATGGATGTGATCAGTACTTCATCCGGAAGTTCAAGAAACTTCTGTTCAAACGATCCACAGACCCCATAAGGCGACTCGACCAGATTGGTGACCGTGTCGACCAGTGCATCATCGACAGACACCCGGGCATCACCTTTATCCATGTATTCGACAACGGCCCTGTTGATCTCTTCGAGTACTTTTTCACGTCTTTTTTGAGGATCAACAATAACCTGGGCTTCAAGGAGCTGGTGCTCATAGCTCTCAAAAGATTCTATTATGAAACTGTTGTTAGCCATAAAACGGTGCCCCATACTGGTGTTTGAGCTTGTTATTCCTTCGTGCTCAATGGGAACTATCGTATCTCCGTAAAGGGCAAGCAACCAGTGAATGGGACGGCCAAAAGGGTGTCTGTTTGCACCCCAGCGCATCGACTTGGCGAAGGAGCAGTCAAGAAGCAGAGAATGCAGAATACCCGGCAACAGATCAACGGTCTTTTCACCGACAACCTCGCGGATAAGCATCAGGTACTCGCCCTTATCGGTTTGGACGATCTTAAGATCGGTTACCTCGCATCCTTTAGACCGGGCAAAACCCGTGGCAGCCTTTGTCGGATTCCCATCACCGTCATAACCGGCCTGCTTTGAGGGGCCAAGCAGTTCTTCACGACGATCTTCCTGTTTTTCGATACAATCTGCCACCAGTAGAGCAAGTCTCCGGGGTGTTCCCATAACGCGAACTTCCCCATGGCTCAATTTCAGTTCCGCGGCTTTCTGTGTGAAATTATTCCGCAGTTGATCCAGTACAGGTTGCAGAAACCCGGCAGGCAACTCTTCTGTGCCAATCTCGAATAATATGTTCTTCATTCACTTTTTATCCAGTTTATTGGTGTTTAAATATTGGACTTCAGTAAGACCAGACACCTTGCAGCCATTCAAACAGCATTAAGACGGTTCACCACTTATCTCATCAGACTCAATAGCCGCAAAGGTCGAATATCCCTGGGACAGGTTCTCCACAGATACTGAAAACCATTTAACAGCTCCTTTCTCTTCAAGATTTCCTGCAAGCAGCATGGCAAGGGATTCAACCGATAATGCTGAATACCGGTTGGTCAAAACATCCTGCCGGGCCTTGGCGATAGTCTCCTCAGCCAGCATAATCAGATCTTCGATCCAGATAAACCTCTTCAGACGAACACGCACATTCACTTCCCCCCAGTGCCCCATTGAACGCGGCAACGTTTCAGCAACAGGCTCTAGAAGAGGCAACGATACCGGTACGGAAAACTGCAGTTCAAGATCATCAGTCTTCCCAAGAGACCCGTGCATGGAACAGTGATACAGAGTGGCGTTCAAGGTCTCCGGGCTTCCCTTCTTCTTCAGGAAATAAGGGAAACTGATTTCAATATGAGCAGCCTCTGCCTCCAATTTTTCCTTCATTTCCACCAGGATCGTATGAAAGGAACCAGGGTCGATCTCACCGTGGAAACGGTTCAATATTTCCACAAATCGACTCATGTGGGTCCCTTTGAATCGATGGGGCAGATTGACATACATATTGACAGTAGCCAGTGTCGACTGGCTGCTGGATGCCTTATCCAGAACGGTGATCGGATAAGAAATAGTTTTGACTCCGACTTTTTTAATATCAACGCGTCGGTAGTCGATCTGGCTCTGAATGTCTTTCATGGAAACGGGTTGGGAAATTCAACGACGAATGAGAACTGTCTAATCCCCATTCTCCCCAAGATGTCTTCGAACAGCGTCTTTTAAAGTAGCCAGGTCAGCTGATTTAACGATATACTCCTCTGACGCCCAGGCACCCAACTCATGTTTATAATCGTGATAGGCAGTACAGATAATAATCGGTACCTGAGAATCGATCTGTTTCATGCGTCTCAACACTTCGATGCCGTTCATTCCGGGCATTTGCAGATCAAGAACGACGAGATCCGGTCTGTTCTTTTCAAACTCTTTTATAGCCGTCGGGCCATCAGGAGCCGTGACAGCATCATATCCTTCATCTGTAAACTCTTCCCGATAAAACAACCTGATATTTTTTTCATCATCAACCAGTAAGAGTTTTTTCATATTGTTCTCCTTTTGGCTCAAGTCAATCCCTTTTCGCTCACTGTATCAGTTGCCGACAGGATCATCATGCACTTGCTCCTCTTCGGATGGCTGCTCATCAAATGCTTCTCGCAGATAGGTCGCTGCTGTTTCCGGCGGCATGGGATTGATATAGAAACCGGACCCCCATTCAAAACCGGCTATGGACGTTAATTTCGGTACGATTTCAAAGTGATAGTGAAAATGCTCCATGTCCTCTGTCCGCAGCGGTTGAGTGTGCAGAACAAAGTTATAGGGAACATTGGGAAAGATAGCATCAAGTCGCCTCAGACTCTCAGAAAACAGCTCAGCCAGTGCTGTTAATCGATAGTCATTTTCCTTTGAGAACGAAGAAGCATGATACTTCGGCAGAATCCACATTTCAAACGGTGTTCGGGGAGCAAAGGGGGTTGTTGTAATAAAGTATTCGTTCTGACAGACAACCCTGATGTCCTGCTGCATTTCCTGTCTGATGATGTCGCAATAGATGCACCGTTCTTTATACTGGAAATAGGACAGTGTTCCATTGAGTTCAGAAACTATCATTCTCGGCAGAATTGGCAAAGCAACCAGCTGTGAATGAGAATGCTCCAGAGATGCCCCTGCAGCCCGGCCAAAGTTCTTAAAAACCATGACATATCGAAACCGAGGATCGCGCTCCAAGTCGCGGATTCGATCACGGAATGCCTGGAGGACGAGGCTGATATGGTCTGTCGGCAGTTCAGCGAAGATGTCGTGGTGATTGGGACTTTCTATGATCACCTCATGGGCACCAATACCGCTCATCCGATCATAGAGCCCTTCACCCTGTTTTACCAATTCTCCCTCAATGATCAGGGCAGGATATTTATTGGGTACAACTCTGACCTTCCATCCAGGCGTATTGCTTGAATTACCATTATCCCTTCCATAAACAAGGACTTCTGGTGGTGTTGTATTCTCATTGCCGTCACACAGAGGGCAGAAGCCTCCATTAACTTTGCTCTCTTCGACAATAAAATCGGTTGGCCGCTTTCCCCGCTCTTCGGATATGATGATCCAGCGACCTAGAACCGGATCTTTTCGCAACTCAGGCATAATAGCTTATTTCCCTTGAGCTTTTTCCCGCTGTTCCTGCTCTGTTTTACAATCGATACAAAAGGTAGTGACAGGTCGTGCTTCCAAACGCTTGACACCAATCATCTCACCACATCCGTCACACACGCCGTAATCACCTTCATCGACCCTCTCAAGCGCCTCTTCTATTTTGGACAGCAGTTTGCGTTCCCGGTCACGGATCCGAAGTTCAAAACTTCTGTCGGATTCGACAGTTGCCCGATCATTCGGATCAGGAATATTATCATGTCTGTCGGTCATCTCCGATATCGTTCTACCGGCTTCACTGAGGATAGTATCCCTCATTTTTTCAAGCTGTTGTTTAAATGAATCCAGTTGTTTTTTTTCCATTGGATATCTCCTTTATCTTTCAGCTCAGGTCTTATGTTCTTCCGTTATATCCGATAAGACGAGAGCTTGCTCCTGCATGGATTGCTTGATTGTTTCATTGTCAAAGTGGAAACAACAACAACGCTCCAGCAGCAATCCTGATTGTAACCTTATTTACCTTCATTTACCACGAACAAAGGTTCCACTCTTGCCTCCACTCTTTTTCAGCAGTTTTATATCCTCTATCACCATTGACTTATCAACAGCTTTACACATATCGTAAATGGTCAGAGCGGTTACCGAAACAGCCGTCAGCGCCTCCATTTCAACACCCGTTTTTCCTGTGATCCCGACTGTTGCAACAATCTCGATACCTCTTAGTTCATCATGATAGATGAAATCGATGGTAACTTTGGAAATCATCAGTGGATGACAAAGAGGGATCAACTGATCCACCTTTTTAGCAGCCATAACACCCGCCACTCTGGCAACACCCAGCACATCTCCCTTAGCCATGCTACCCTGTTTCACACCGTCATAAGCCTTGCGGCTCATCCGTATCATGCCGGAAGCGGTAGCCTCCCGTGTGGTATCCTGTTTCCTGCTCACATCGACCATGATGGCGTTGCCGTCACTGTCGAAATGAGTGAAACCCTCTGATTTCTTCTCTGCAACCATTTTTTTACTAGTTTACCTCTGTTTTCCGGCCCAATACCTCGTTAAACAGTTTCTTGAAAAAACCCTCATGTTCCTTATGATGGCCGTGTTCTTCACAGAGCTTATCAAAATCCTGCAGCAGTTCTTTCTGTTTATCACACAGCTTCGTCGGGGTCTGCACTTTCAGCTCGACTATCATGTCACCGCGGCCTGAACCACGCAACCGTACTACACCTTCCTTTTTAAGAGTAAATCGGTCTCCGGATTGACTACCTGCCGGAATGGACAGCTTCTTTTTTCCGTAAATTGTCGGCACTTCCACCTTGCAGCCCAAGGCTGCTTTAACCATAGACAATGGAAACTGGCAGTAAATGATATCATCCTGTCGATGGAAAAATTCATGGGAATCCACATGGAGAACAACATAGAGATCACCATGGCCTCCGCCGCGTCGTCCGCCTTCACCCTCACCGGACAGTCTCATTTTTGCGCCATGATCCACACCTGGTGGAATCCTGATCGACACCTTCTTCTTTCTCTGTACCAGGCCGGCGCCGTCACAATCACTACAAGGTTCTTTGACGACCTCACCTTCTCCCTGGCATTGGGGGCATGTTGAACTGACCTGAAAAAACCCCTGCGACCTAAGAATTTGTCCTCGTCCCTGACAGGCCGGGCAGGTCTCCCGCTTATAACCAGGTCTACACCCTGAACCTTCACACGTCCAACAGGTATCGCGGCGGCTCAACTCCACCTCTTTGGAGGCGCCGTGTACTGCCTCCATAAAGGTGATACTCATATCATACCGCAGATCGTTCCCGGGTACAGGGCCTCCCCTTCGTGCTCGACCTCGTCCTCCACCCATACCGAACAGGTCACCGAACAGATCGCCAAAACTGGAAAAGATATCTTCAAAATTTCCCGGCCCCTGGTATCCACTGTTTTTCAGGCCATCATGGCCGTACGTGTCGTAGATCTGCCGTTTTTTGTCGTCACTGAGTACTTCATAGGCTTCAGTACACTCTTTAAACTGGCTTTCGGCCTCTCTGTCATCCGGGTTGCGATCCGGATGAAACTTCATCGCCAATTTGCGATAAGCTTTCTTGATGGTTGAACCGTCGGCGCTTCGGCTGACGGACAGCACTTCGTAATAATCTCTTTGCATTCCTACCTAATCAACTCAAATAGTATGGTCCAACTAACCACGCAGAGCCTGACTCAATTCAGTACCCCCTTAAGGGGTGCAAGTGACTTGGTCGGTTCCCGCGTATAATGTTACAGGCTATACTCCGGTTTTCTTGTTTTTTATGATGCAAGTAGTGGAGTAAGTCACTAAACGGAGGCTGTCGTTTGACTTTCCTGGGCAATTGGTTCGGAGCCTTCTTCCACTTCATTCATCTCCGGCAATTCATCGATGTTGTCAAAATTCACTTTTCCCGAGGCAATTTCTCTTAGTGTCATCACAACTTCCTTGTTCTTTCCATCCTCGAGGAACGGTTCTCCCTGACGATGTTGCTTGATCCTCTCAACAGCAAGGTTGACAAGGTTGAATCGATTCTGGTTGCCAATTTCGTCCAAACAATCTTCAACGGTGATACGTGCCATGTAATTTTCCTATTGTATACAATTTGTGAGTGAACATGTTTCAAGTTATCAAATGTACTACTTTAAGAATGAAATTCGAATATCGAAACTCGAAACAAATCCCCATATCAAATGTCAAATGATAAGCAAACTTAATATCTTGTTGTTTTAATCCTGTTGTTATATTTCCGCTTTATTTCTCAAATGGGTTTTTCAGAAGCATGGTCTCTTCGCGATCGGGACCAACCGAAACGATAGCCGCTTCAACTCCTGTCATATCCTCAATTCGTTTGACATAATCTTTGGCCGCCTGAGGCAGTTCATTGAAGTCGGTCACGCCCCTGATCTCTTCCTGCCAGCCTTCAATATCCTCATAGCAGGGAGAAACCTGGGCAGCATGACTGATATTCGAGGGCATGGCCGATAATCGATTGCCGTTTAACTCATATTCGGTGGCTATTTTCAATTTCGCTTGTCCAGACAGAACATCCAGCTTGGTAATGGCCAGTCCGGTAATACCATTGAGCCGAACCGCATCGTTTGCAACGACTCCGTCCAACCAGCCGCATCTTCGTTTTCTACCAGTAGTTGCGCCAAATTCACCGCCTTTTTTCTGCAGTTCGACTCCTGTTTCATCGAACAGCTCAGTGGGAAACGGACCTTCGCCTACCCGAGTAGTGTAGGCTTTGAGAATCCCGATAACAGAGTCGATATGAGACGGTCCGAAACCTGAGCCGTTACAGGCATTTCCGGCTATGGTATTTGATGAAGTGACAAAGGGGTATGTTCCATGGTCAATATCCAGTTGTGTTCCCTGAGCACCTTCGAAAAGAATATGCTTTCCGTCTTTTCGCCCCTTGTCTAGCTCTACTGAAACATTTCCGATATAGGGCATCAGAATCTCCGCGTATTCCATGAAAGCCCCGTATATTTTGTCGTAGGAAACCGGCTGACTGTTATACTTCTTCTCGAGAAGGAAGTTTTTCTCTTCAATATTTGCTTCCAGTTTCTCCTTAAACAAGCTCTCATCAAGAAGATCTCCGGCCTTAATACCGACTCTACCAACCTTGTCCATATAACAAGGCCCGATTCCCCGGCCTGTTGTCCCTATTTTCTTACCTTTGGCCAGGGATTCCTCTTTTGCATGATCAAGGCTCTGGTGATAGGGCATAATCAGATGAGCTCTTTCACTGATCATAAGCCGTTCCGGAGTCACCGGCAGGCCGGACTCTTTAAGTTTTTCCATCTCACCGATAAAAACGCCCGGATCGATAATCACGCCATTGCCGATCATACAGAATTTCTTTTCATAGAGAATACCGGACGGAATAATATGAAAAATGTACTGTTTCCCATCAACGACCAGTGTGTGTCCAGCGTTGTTGCCGCCTTGAAATCGAACGACGTAGTCGGCATAGTGTGTCAATAGATCCACAATTTTTCCTTTGCCCTCATCACCCCACTGGGTTCCAACAATCACAACACTGGACATATATTTTCTCCCTGATACGTTTTCTGCAAACAGCAACTGTCTTTTCTGGACTGGCGCAAAATACCTGTTTTGTTAAAGGCTAACCGGGTGATAATAGCCAACCAACCAAACAAAGTCAATCATTCTCCTGATTCGGTGACGAAAAACGATTTTATCCGGCTACAATTGCCTGAATTCTCATAATTTTAACCACTTACGACCTTAAAATGCATTTCATTCATATCAGCCCCTGGTCTAACCACCTGTTTTCAATTCTTGTATTTATTATCGTCCAATCCATTAAAGAGTCGCTTTGTTTACCCATATTGAGTAAAATAGAAGATTCTGTAAAATTTGTTCGCTTTTGCTTCTCTATCACCCTTACTATTTCCGGTTGAAAAAAAGAGGAGAGAGCACAGATTTGATCATCATTTCCTAAGTTATTTATAGAGGTTTTTTTATGTTTGGCATCGGTTTGCCGGAGATGATACTCATTCTTGGTCTGGCACTTATTGTCGTTGGTCCTGACAAACTGCCCGGATTGGCAAGGTCACTTGCCAAAGGTATACTCGAGTTAAAAAACACGGCCCAAACCCTTAAGGACAATATAGCGTCTGAGACTCCGGCATTAAAGGAACTACAACCTGAGCTGGAAGACGCGGCCCAGTCCATCAAAAAGCAGTTAGCCGACAGCATCAATACAGATGAGCAGGAGGAAAGCGAGGAAGGGAAGAAAATGCCGGATGACGAGGATAAAGAAGAAGAAAAGTATCCAACCGGCATCTATGACCCATTAGATGATGAAGATTATGATGACGAGGATGATGAGGACGAGTATGTCATCGAGGGCACACTCAACGAAAAGGGTGACGCCGAACCTTCCTCTTCCATGGTCGACACCGATGATTCACAGGAAACAGAGCTTGATTCAACACCAGCCGAATCCGAAAAAAACACGGAGGATGGAAAAACAAGCGGGCGTGTACACAACACTGTCAAACAGGACTTGAATAAAGAAAACGAAGCCTAAACCACACCCGTACATTGCAACATTCTCCGTCACGGATTCAGGTATAAATCATGCTTGAGAGAAACCTCGCCTTCTTCAAACCCCACCACCAGGAGTTGCGTAAACGCCTGGTTAAGATTTTTCTCGGCATCGCCCTATGCTCCGGCGTCGCCTATATTTTTTCCCAGGATCTGACCAAACATTTCATCGCCCCACTTTTTGCCGCCAGTCCGCTGGTGTCCAAGATGGTGTATACGCATCTCCCTGAGGCCTTTTTCTCCTACCTCAAGCTCTCTCTTCTAGTTGGAATTTTTATCAGTTATCCCTACACTCTTTTTCAGATGTGGATGTTTGTTGCACCAGGCCTGAAAAAAAACGAAAAGAGATTCGGTATGCTGGTTGTATTCTGGGGGACTATGCTCTTTATCGGTGGGGGATTATTTGCTTTTTTTATTGTTCTGCCCAAGATGCTCCACTATTTCATGAGCTATGGTGGGCCGAACCTGGAACCGCTACCCAAATTCGGTAAATATCTGACCTTTGTAGCCAGAACTATTCTTGCTTTCGGCCTTTCCTTTGAAATCCCTTTTCTGATGGTCATGGCGACCAAGGCCAGGTTCATCGACCCCAACCGATTTCGAGACAAACGGATCTATTTCTACATCGCCATTTTCACCCTAGCCTTTCTCTTAACTGCTGGCGATATCATGGGCTGTATCCTGCTGGCTATTCCATTGTTTGGTCTCTACGAGTCCGGTATTTTATTATCAAAGATATTCATCAAAAAAAATCCAGATCAAGACAAGTCCGATACCGAGATATAATCTGTCCATCACCCGCGATTATAAATTGATACTCCATAGAAACATGCACACTGAAAGTTAACAAAGCCTATTTACTGGTATCGACCGTCCATTCTGCCCAGACCTTGTTTGTTTCCGTATTGACAGTATAATAGCCGGTTCTGGATCTGTAGATCTTACGGTTACAGTATGGTGTCGCGTCTTTATCCTTCTGGGTACAGAGTGATCCGTCGGCAAGCACCAACCATTTTCCATAAAAAGAATGTTTGGGAGCCTGGCTGATTGATTTATAAAAAGTAAAAACCCAACTGCCATCCGCTTCAAACTTCTGGGAAAAAGTGCCTCTCATATCCCTGGTTTTCTCGGACTCACCCCTGATTGTACTACCCGCCAGAAGAGCCACAAGCTCTTTTTGCGTCAGGCTTGTCTGATTTTTTTCGGCCAGGAGCTGATGCAACTGCTGTCCTATAGCCCCCTGTTTCTCGACGCAACCAGACAGTATAAAAACAAGTATTGAAACAAGAACGCTTGCCACCCTTTTAAACAATAATCGTTTCATATTCCCTC
The DNA here is from genome assembly GCA_964558875.1 of uncultured Desulfocapsaceae bacterium. Lineage (GTDB taxonomy): Bacteria > Desulfobacterota > Desulfobulbia > Desulfobulbales > Desulfocapsaceae > CAZLGM01. Next base: position 7,727 of record CAZLGM010000018.1, on the reverse strand, counting down.
CTCTGCTTTTTCAACTCACTTCATTTCCTGTTTTCCGGCGCTATTTCCTGCTTCAACAGACAGCATGAAATACGATGAACAGGTTTACCATCCTTATCATAACGGACATTGTCCGGCTGGAGCAATTTGTTCATCACACAGCCCTCTGGAATGTCCAGCTTAAAGAAGCTGTCCTCCATTAAACCTTCATTCTTGAGCAGCCTGTTGTTTTCAATCCTCAGTTCATTGATGGGAAAATCCTCACACAGCGGACAACGATAGACCCGACCATTGGGGAAGATGAAATAGTTTTCCGCCGTAAGTCCAGCGCACTCAAACTCTTCATGCGGATCAAGATAGACTTTGGGATAGATGACGTGTATTCCTTTTTCTGCAGCCTGTCTGGCAACCACTGGAACCACATCCAGCCACTGTTCAGGGCTGACCTGCCAGTCACCGCAACCCTGTCCTTTCTCTGCTCTTGTTTTTGCCGACTTCCCCCGCAGACCGATCACCTGGATAAAGAACTTTTTCACCTCCCATTCGACCAGCAGCGGAACCATTCTGTGCAGATGATCGATGTTTCGGCTGGACACAGTATAAATCAAAGAGACATTAAACCCCAAGGCAACCGCCCGTTTCAAGTTGGCGCTGCACACTTCAAAGACGTCATTTCCTCTGATTGGATCATTGATCGCTGGATTCGGACCATCCAGGCTGAAGCTTAAATAATCAAGCTGCTTTGGGTTTGTTTTCTCCAGCAGATCATGGAATAGAAATCCGTTTGAGTCCACGGTTACCGCAAATCCCAACTCCTTGGCAAAATGTATAATATCCGGAAGTTCAGGGTGCAGTGTCGGCTCTCCACCAAGAAGAATAAGGTTTGACCGGTGTTTCTCACCAGACGCCGAGGTGGGACGAAACAGTTCAAGCCATGACTTAATTGTTGCTGGCGACAACATTTTGGTCCCATGCTGCTCTTTATTGATATAGCAATGTTTACAGGACAGATTACAGCCGGTGAGAACATGAAAAAACACATTTCTCTCTCCGGGTTGAAACCCAACCGTTCTTGGCTCTAAAACCATACTGTTTCCGTGATTTTTTCTTTTATCTATCCGACCTTTTTTTGCTCAAGAGTATATCTGGCCAGCAGCGTGTCATTTAAGTAGTTGTTGTCAGGACGCTTAAAAAACCGCTGGAACATCTCCAGGCTCTTGTCACGCAGAACGCCTGAGACAATCGAGACGTCCATGGAAGAGTAAAGCGGCTTGAGAGTGGAAAGTTCAAGCCCGACACCGCCTCCCATAACATCTTCATAGCTGTAGACAAAATTACGGATACCATTGACGATCAATGTTGAAAAACACATCAGGCACGGTTCCATGGTCGAATAGACAAAAACAGAAGACAAATCCTGTCCGGGAATGTGCTCGACAAACTTTCGAAGAGCAATGATCTCAGCATGATCCATTTCATTACTGTTGTCTCTTGAATGACCCCGCCGTCCTGAACTCACTACCTTCTGGTCTTTTACCATAATACAGCCTACGGGGAATTCTCCTGCGCTCAAGGCCTCCCTGGCCTCAGCAAGGGCCAGCTCCATATAGTATTCATGGTTATTCATAGCTTCTCACCGAATCCCTGAGCGCTCCTGAGGAGTACTCTAAAGGTGCATACGGCAGTGCTGCAGCCCGGCTCATTTCAGGACCCTTTAAAGTGACCTGCTGTACCGCAACACATGTGCAGGAATTGCCCTGCCGGTTAAATCACTGACAAAATCATTTCCCTGTCGGCTAAATGGAAGATAGAGCAACTCATAATGCTCGACCATAAACGAAAGCCCGGCCATAGACTGAAAAAGCATCCTCTTATTCATAGACATTGCAGCAAGGACAATTGTTAACGCCTGTCTGACTTCTGTAACCGGCAACGTGACCGGATGCATGTTGTCCTCCATGGATATAACCGAGAGAGGAATCCTGTGCTGAACCAGTGTAAGTGAAGTTGCCGACTGTAAAAATGTCTTAGGATTGAGTTTAAAACCGGGAACAAGAAAAGACAAGTCGTCTTTTTCAGATTTCCATGGAACGTTTATCGGCTGGTTAGTCAGACGCAGCAGGTCGCCAAAATTTGACAGCAGACCATTTGCATGGGCCGAAACCTTCCAGAATGGCAGGAAGATTGTGTCCCTGGACTTTGATCTGACAACAGACCAGTTAATCCGGGTAAATCTGTTCTTTGATTCCTGATAAGCACGTTCACAGTTAAAACAGAGAAGAACAACACTGTCATGTTCACCATGTAGACTGTCACCACAATTTGGACAAATTGTTGACAGAAAACGGGGAAGCCAGTCATCCCTGAATTCGTTGAATTTTCCTTTGCCATCAACCTTTTCTTCCGACTGCGCAATAGGTCTGTCCAACACACCATCATACATAGATCTGTCCTGAATATAGGCCGGTAAATAGACCACCGATACCGTTTCACCGATAAAGGTATGATGACCATTCTGTTGGTGCCGTTTATTCCCGCCGACAGAGAGCAGCCGGGTCACCCGAGTAAGAATTGATTCAACATTCTCACATCCGGCCAGAAACCTTCCTTTCAGCTCAGCTGTCACAGGTTTTAGCTTCATGGCCTGTGGTCGCAGACCAAGCGATTGCGAACAACCTTTACAATCAACACCCAGTTGCGTCGTATCAATGATTTTATGCTGTAATTGATTGGAGTCCTGGTAGTAGACCTGTCCTTTAAAACGGATATAGGGAACGTATCGGATATCCCGCTCCGATACCTTGGAAGGAATGCGATCGGGCAATACATAGCGAAGAAGTGCGGAACCGGCCATATAATTGTGATTGTCACAATATGGACACTTGATAAGCCTGTCTGCCTCCGGCAGCTCAATTGGCGCCCCACATGACGGGCAATTCCGGTGAATGACAAGCTCCATAGGGAAGAGTCAGGAATTCAGATATTAACGGTTTTACACCCCTGTTCAACCTTCCAGCTTCCTGCCGCACTGATTGCAGAAAGAAGATCCCGGCACATTTTCCGCTTCACAATCCGGACAAAGGGTTGAGCTTATTTTCATGGCTGTTGGCGTACCACATTTTGAACAGAACGACGCATTGGGGGTCAGGTTTTTCCCGCAATTGGGACACTGTCCCAGAACGAGCTGTTGATGACCGCAAAGAGGGCAGAACCTGGCATCTTCATCGATTTCATTTCCACAGTCCATGCAGGGAGTCTTTCGCTCTGCTGCAGCAGTTTGCTTTGCCGTGTTCGCCAGTCCCATACCAAACATGGCCGGCATCATCATACCCATTCCCATTCCAATCCCGGCACCCGCCTCTGCCTGTGATTCAGCTGCTTTTTCCATAGCCATGGCTGCCTTCATTCTGACGAACTTGTCCATGTCCTGTATAACAGCCAGACGACCACGGTCATCTATGGCCTTTTGCACCTCTTCAGGAGGAGTAATGGAGGTGATATACAGATGGCTGAGCCGCAGCCCGAAATGACTGAAATCATCACCAAGTCTCTGTTGCAGGTGTTCGGACAAACTGTCGAATTTCCCAGGCAGGTTCAGGACCGTATCCAGTTCTTCCCCAAGATAATCATTGAACCTGGAGACAATCACCCGTTTGAGATAGGCCGCTATTTCCGTACTCGTCAATTTTCCCATGGTCCCGGCCATGGAATTGATAAAGAGTACCGGCTGAACAATCTGGATATTAAAAATCCCGTGGGCTCGAAGCCTGATCAGACCAAGCTCCTGATCCCTGAAAGCGACCGGGTTTCTCGTTCCCCATTTAAGATTAGTAAAGTACTTGAGATTGACGAAATAGACCTCCGCCCTCAGAGGACTGTCACCTCGCCAGGGAATTGACAGGATTTTGGTTAGGATCGGCAGATTCAACGTTTTCAGGGTGTAACGGCCTGGACCAAAACCATCACAAGCCCTGCCCTTGTAGAACAGAACCGCTGCCTGGCTCTCCCTGACGGTAAGCTGGGCTCCAAACTTGATTTCTCCGGAACCGTTCTCCGGTAGACGGTGGATCAGTTCCTCTCCGGTTTCATCAAACCACTCAATATTTTCTAAAAATATTCCGCCATCGAACCGGTTCATATTTCTCTCCTCAACAATGGCCGGTCACTGGTGTAAACCAAAAACCGGCCCATTCCATCAATACTTGATTCTGAAATACTTCTATATATTGAAACGAGTGCTTCTCAAGACTTTATCATAGTCCAAAATTTGCATATCAAATCAAAAGAATTATAGTACACCCAGAAGCAGTTAAACAAACAAAAAGAGGAAATCTAATATATGAGTCATCAACACGAATGGGATCTGGAAAGCGCTATGGCTGTTCTACAGCATCAAACCGTTGACGCAAAGTTGTGGGCTGAAGCGGTGGAATGGCTTCTTTTATACGGGCCTCCGGAAATACAGGAATTATTAGCCCAGGCATCCACAACTGCCACCAGTGAGTCCTTCCCCGAATTAAAAGCCACCGGCTATACTCGCGACGGCCAGCCATGCTATGATATTAAAGCCATTGCCCGCTCACTGAATATCAACGAGGAAGAAGCCAAGGAGATTATCGCTCGAAAAGAGTTCGATCATGAGACCCGCTACTTTTATGATAAAAAGGAAACCTATAAGGTACAGTAAAATAAGCGGATGAGAACAAATAGTGAACAGTTTAACATTTGCTGCCTTCGGCATGATTAAAGAGCTGTTTGCTTTTTACTATTTGCTATTCGCTCTATATGACATTTCTAACCGGCAGAACCCGCACACCTCGATGATGGATGTCAATATAAGACAAAAGGTTTAAGCTGCTGAAAGCCTTTGACACGTCACTTAAATGGGACTCAAACTAACATGAGTGACCCGCAATCAGATCATAAGAACAGGCTGACCCCAAAAGAACCCCGCAAGCAGCCTGACTCCTTGTCCAGTGATGGCCGTCCTGCCACCACTTCCATGATAGAATCCGAACCCAGTGAAGCTTCCAGAGAAGAAGTTTTACTGTTGCAGTTGATGGAGAAAAATACCCAGCTGCAGCTTTTCCAGGGGAAAATTTCCAAGCTTCAGAACGATTTCGATATAGCTGAACAGATCATCAACTGCTTTCCACAGTCTGTTTTTTTTATTGATGACAAACAGCACATTCTTAATGTGAACAGTTCATTTTGCGAACTGACCGGTTACAGCTATGAAGAGCTGCAACAGAAGATGCTTTATCAACTTGTCACCTTGAAAGACAGTGGGTTGGATCTCGATCAACTTCTTCAACGCACAAGTTATATGCAGGACTGGCGGGGAAAAGTTCTGCTGAAAAATAAGGATAATCGCCTGGGATGGTATATCCTGTCACTTCGATATATCGATCGGCAGGGGGAAGGTCCAGTACAAGCGGGATTTATCTGTCAGTTGTCGAAAACCACCTCAGAAGAAAACGAGGTTTCCATAAACCTGCCAACAGCCGGTTTCAACCATGACTCATTGACCGGGTTGCCCGATAGAGCCTCCAGTCAGCGATATCTTGCCAATTGCATTGAAAAGGCAAAAGTGGATGGAACCCAGGCAGGACTGATCTATATTGACATTGATCAATTCAAACGTATTAACCGGTTGTTTGGGGCGAGTTTTGGCGATGAACTGTTGAACAGACTTTCCTCGATTCTTCAACATTGCGCAAACGAGAACGGACCCAATTTCACCGGTCGTCTCAGTGGAGATGAATTTATCATCATCCTTTTTCCACTCGCAAGCAAAGAGCAGGCAGACAGCTGTATTGATCAGGTTCTGAAAAAATGCAGACTTCCAGCATCTATTCATTCGCGAGACATCTTCTTCTCGTTGAGCATCGGTCTTGCACTCTATCCTCAAGATGGCGAGTCCCCAACAGAGTTGCTGCACAACGCCGATACGGCCATGACTATGGCCAAGGCGGAAAGAGGCAACAGCAGTTACCGCTGGACGAGGACAATCGAAAAATCTTCAACACGGAAACTTACTCTGGAAAACGATCTGCACCATTCTCTTAAAAATGGTGAACTACGTAACTATTTTCAGCCGCAGATTGACCTGACAACCGGTGTCATAGTAGGCCTTGAGGCCCTGATGCGGTGGGAACATCCGGTTCACGGCACGATTTCTCCGAATATCATTATCCCCATTGCTGAGAATACTGGACTCATCACGGATATCACCTCCACCTTGATCAAGGATGGTTGCAGGCAGGGAAAAGAGTGGATGAACATGGGGTTTAAAGACTTTGCTATCGCAGTCAATATATCCGGCACTGTTCTACAAAGCCATGATCTCTTTGAACAAATATCTGAGGCACTGAACTCAACCGGTTTTCCAGCCACAGCCCTGGAACTTGAACTCACCGAAACAGTCCTGATTGAAAACACTGACCAGATCAGCGCATTTATCAAGAAGTGCCACCAGGAAGGAATCCGTATCACCATAGACGACTTCGGTATTGGCTATTCATCTCTGAGTTATCTGCAGCGCTTTGCTGTGGACAAAATCAAGATCGATCGATCGTTTATTACGGGAGTACCGAAGAATGAAAATGATGCTGCCCTGACACTGGCAATTATCGCTATGTCCAAAGTGCTGAACATCAGTGTACTGGCTGAAGGCGTTGAGACAGAAAAGCAACTTTCATTCCTGCAGAAAAACAGGTGTGATGAATGCCAGGGCTTTTTGTTCAGTAAACCGATCCCGGCGGACAGGATGACCCATATTCTCAAACATGACTCCTGCATTGCCACGCAACACAGAAGGATTATCAACAAGTTCTTTTCAATTAAAGCCCACCACACCCTCCCCGGTCGTATCGCCAAGGGAAACTAACCCGAGAGCATACCGGGGAACTGCAAACGGAGCAGACGATTTATCTGTCAAGATAATCTTTGATGACAGGTGGAGAAGTGATAATAATGTAGATCTTGTTTTTCTGGTCGTCCTGCTGGGCTTTCCCCATTATATCCAATTTGGAACTGAGTTTGACTGTGGCAATAATTGACACATCGGCATTTGCCTTACTGGCTTGATGTTCTTTGTCTGAGATCAGACCGTTAGCGTTGAATGCCCAGTAAACGATCTTATTGTGGGCCATTGTGGTCGGTGAACCATAGGTCAGCATCATATCGTTGATAATCAGCTGGGTCTGCTTTTTCTCGATGTCATCCGCCTCCTGAAACACCGCCAGAATCATCCCTGAATCAACATCATACACCGCCCCAATATTTCCATCTCTGAATTTAATTGTACCTGGAATATTTGATTTCACTTTATTTCTTTTGGCAATCTTCAACTGTTCAGCACTCATTTTGCTCATCAGCCTGTACTTGCCAAAACCCAGATCAAGCTTAACGATCTCACCTACCAACTTATGTTGGGAGACATCCTTGATCTTTGCAGCACAAACATCCGATGAATAGGTGAGCAGACAGAGTCCCAGACAACATATTCCTATAACAATATTTCTAATAACCATTGCAAATAACATCCCACGTTTAATTAACAATACGAAGCCCCGACCGTCAGAAAGACGGCCGGGGCTGTGCGTTAAAACCAAGCGTTATTAATCAACAAATTGATTACTGCTTATAACGCTCTTTCTGCTCAGCTTGGATCGCCTTCATAACGTCGGCGTCAAAGCCTTTCTTGTACCACTGATGCTCGGGACGTGCAAGAACCGCGTCAACTT